>JAGYOJ010000004.1 GCA_018399435.1 Actinomycetota bacterium
CTATAAAGTAAAGTAATTTATAAATAACAGTTTTCCCAACGTTAACTTTTGAACCGCATTTTTCTATTAAATAAAGAAATATTTGTTTAAACTTTCCCTTATTTAATTTTGGTTTATCAGTGCCCTCTTCTGAGACAAATCCCTTTTCGCATTTATTATTATAGAGTAATTCATCTAATGATAAATCAAAAAACTTTGCAAAAAGAACTAGCTCTGAACTTGAAATATCTCTTTTCCCCAATTCAATTAAAGAAATTGCAGACCTAGGTAGGTTCATTTTTTTTGCAAGTTCATCTTGAGAATAATTAAATTCTTCTCTATAATTTTTTATTATCTTTCCCAATTCAATCTTTGTATTTATTTTAAGATTAGACATTATTCCTCCTTTCAGCCCTAATTATAACAGTAAATGTTTAATAATCAAACAATATTAGTTAGATAATCAATCATAAATAATTATTTTCCAATTATATTGCTAATTTCTTTTAAAATTTGAAATACTTGGTTCGAAATTTTATAATTTGGGGCTACCAGTACAAACAAAAAACGACATGGTCGTTTTTTGCAAAACTTATCTTTTAGACTGTCACTCTTAACTTTCTAAGAACAATTTTACTATTTTTAAAGTTAGTATGCCAGGCTTTAAAATCTTTAAGCCAATACAGCATTTTTCAATATTGAGTCAAATCCCTCATCTTCATAACGATTGTTAAAACTAAAACTTACTTCATCAATATAGCTATAGCTTTGCAAGTATTTAACTGATACCCTGTTATATATTCCATATATTGCCCTTTTAACTATTGCCCAAAAACTTTCAACTGAATTTACATGAATATCACCACCACAAAACATCTTTGTATGGTCTATCCATAAGTGTAGATAATTAATTTTCTTTAAGGCATTATAAGCTGAAAATTCATCATGCATTACCAAGGTTTTACCCTTGCATACCTGATTAAGTATTCTAACTAGTTGCCTGCAAGTGAGCTTCTGGCCTTTCTTATTTGCTAGCGCAACTTTGGCAAATACCTTCTACTCTTTTTTCCGGTGTTAAACCTTACCGGATACACAATGGTTACGCTTAACGCCACCTGTGTATCTTATCTTTACAAAGTAGTTTATTATAGCCTTCTCGTCTGGAAACTTTTTAAAAATTGTTGATATGTCATTTCCTTAATATCTTTTATATTATTGGAAAAACATAATATATTAGTTACTTTGTTTAAAAGGATAATTCCGTAAAGTTATAATGTGATATGAAATATAACCAAGCTAATAGTAGCTACTATGGATACTCCTTAATTATTTTTCTATCCCTCTTCCAGGTCCCCTTCATAAGATATAAGCCTGGAAGATTCTATTCCTTCTACAGACCTTATCTTTTCCAGAAATTCAGATAGCGCTTTATCCTTTATCTTTATTTCAAGAACTATCTCAAAAATATTATCCCTTATGGTTTTTGACCTTATTTTATAAATACTGCAGTAATCCTTGCATATTTTTTCTATTACAGGCAAGTTTTCTTTATTGCATTCTAAAATTAATAAATAAGGCTCATATAATTTTATTCTTTTAGAAAGGATAAAAATAACCAATCCAATAAACAATGCTGAAACTACTGCAAGCCCATAAGCAGAAATTCCGCAAATTATCCCATTAGTTATAGCCCAGAATAAAAACCCTACATCTTTGGGATCCTTGACTGCCATCCTAAACCTTACAATAGATAGTGCCCCCACCATGCCCAGGGCAAGCACAATATTAGAGCTTATTATCATAACAACAGAAGTAGTAACCAGTGAAACTAAAACCAGCGTTATATTAAGATTTTTGGAGTAAAGGACTCCAGAGAAAGTAATTTTATAGATCCAATATATAAACATTGCTACTGCAAATGCAGCTGCAAGGTTGATTAGTATTTGTATGATATCTATCTGATTGTAGTAACCTCCAGTCGAATCTATTTGTAAAGAATCCAGGATTTTTTGAATAGTTACCCGTTCCATTATTTTACCTTTCTATATATCTTGATAAAGCATACTTGCTTATGGCGCAGAATTCAAAATTTTCAATAGGAAGCAAATTTTTAATCCATGCCGGTATTGCATTTAAAAATTTAATCTCTAATATGAATTTTTTATCAGGGATAATATTGCTGCCTGCAATTGAGCTGTTAAAAATATCTTCTAACTGGGTTTCGTTTTTAGTAATTTTATGGTCAAATGTTATCCTCAGGTCCAGGGGTTCGTAAAAAAAAGCGTCCCTCCTGTAATCAATTAATATAACGGGCCTAAAGCTATCTTTTTTAAAATTTGTATACAGCTTATTTGCAGTTGCATTATTGTAATTCAGCAGCACTTCATATCTGCCTTTTATTATATCCTGGATATCATGCTTTCTTAAATTAAATGATTCCTTGCAAATAAAATGCCCGGTCTTGCTTTTTATTTCAAATTTTATTGGGTAATGGTTTAAATTATATATCCTAATCCTGTATTTTTTCCTATTATCAACCCCATTTATTTTATCGTAATAAAAACTATTTGACTTATTGTCAAAATACAGGCTCCTGACAAAATAGCCTTCAGGATTTGCATGTTTGTCCAGGGTGAGCAGATGTTTAAGTTTTAACTTTAAATTTAGGTAATCAATGTAATTTATATAGTACTTAATTTCTTTCCTATAAGTTTTTTTCATAAGCTATTTTTAAATAGTACTTATTTTTATTATTCCCCATTATACTAAAAACAAAAACTAGTATAAATATTTTTCTTATATACGCAAGCATAATATTTAGCTATTTTAAATTTTTCTTTTCAGGCATTTATGCTAAAGTTAAGAATAAATTCTATTTTAGGAAATTAAGATGAGCAAAATATTTCTTTTGGGCATGAGCCCTTTGCCTTTTGAAAATGACAGGAAGGTATATGGCACCGGCATAAGGACATGGCAGTTCATAAATCCCTTAATAGATGCCGGAAACAGTGTTTGTGTCTGTAATTTTGCCATCCCTTCTGCATACCCCCGGGATTTTGAGTCAAAATACTTGGATAATTTTAAACATGGGCAATATAGGTTCCCTTACTATATTCTTTCTGCAAAAGATTTCCAAAACATAGAAATAATCAAAAAAATATATGATAGCTTTAATCCAGACTGCATTGTAGGCTGCACTTTCTACCCTTCATATATAGCTTCCAGGCTGGCACAAGACACGGAAGATAAGCTGCCCTTCTGGGCTGATCTCTTTGGGCATGTAATGGCGGAAGCGCAGGCTAGGGCGGCAATAGATGAAGATGATTCATGCCTTTTTCATTACTGGAACAGCGAATACAATATTATAATTGGTGCAGATGTTTTTTCATGCGTATCTTCAAGGCAGGAATATGCGCTCATAGGCGAGCTTGGCGCGGTTGGAAGGCTAAACAGGTTCACTTCAGGATATAATTTTAGCTGTACAATACCCTGCGGGATGCCGGAGGAAAAATACAAACATAAAAAGAAAACAATAAGGGGAAAAAACGGCATAAAAGACGATGATTTTGTCGTGCTATGGACTGGTGGATATAATACATGGACCGATATAGACACTTTGTTTTCGGGCCTGGAGATGGCTATGGAAAAAGACAGCTCTATAAAATTTGTATCTACCGGGGGAGAAATACCCGAGCAGGATATTAAAACCTATCCAAGGTTTTTAGAAAAAATAAGGGGAAGCAAGTTTAGAAAAAATTTTGTAATGAATGGATGGATTAAAGGAGAAGATGTCCCCAATTATTACCTGGAAGCAGATATAGGGATAAATATAGACAAGGACATATATGAAGTCAGGCTTGGAAGCAAAAATAGGATACTGGACTGGTTCAGGGCAGGCTTGTGCGTGCTTTCCTCAAATGTTTGCGAGCTTACCCAGATAATTGAAGACAATAATATAGGCTACACTTTTAAGCCCGGTGATGCAGATGGCCTAAAAGAAAAACTCCTTTATCTTGCCTCCCACAAAAAGAAGGTAAAAGAAACTGGAAAAAAAGGGAAAAAGTTCGCAATATCTAATTTTAATTTTAAGCTGACCACAAAAGAGCTCCAAAAGTGGACGTCCAATCCAGAACATTCGCCTGACCATGGCAAGAAAAAGCAAATCTTTTTTTCAAAAGAAGAAGCCCTAAGAAATCTGGAAAAGATAACCAGAAAGCAAAAAGAGATGATAAAAGAGAGGGATAAAAGAATTATAGAACTAGAAGCTATTATAAAGAAGGGCTTTGCCTACAAGCTATATGCTTATTTTAAGAAGATTAAAGGCAAAATAAGAGGTTAAATTGTAATAATCTAATTATTATATTAAAATTCAGTTTACTGTAATTTCATAAAAACTACCCTAATGAATAGAAGCTTAATTATAATTATCAGTTACAATAGCGGAGATTATATCGGCAAATGCCTTAACTCTATAATAAACCAGACCCACAGGGAGTGGTTTCTTGCCGTTATTGATAATAATTCCAGCGATAATTCAATTAAAGAAATAAAGGATTTTAGGAATTCTACTCCAGGCATAAACCCTAAAAATTTTAAATTTGTAAGATTGCATAAAAATTATGGTTACGCTGGAGCCATAAATTATTTTTTGTTTAAATGGTTAAAAAAAAGAAGGCATCTAAAGTTTTCTAATATTGTTTTTTTAAATCCGGACATGTATTTAAAAGAAGATGCGCTAGAATACCTTACTGCCCCATTTGAAGAGGGGGAAGGCATAGGAGTATGCGGGGGATTGATACTTGATTACAGCACAAATGAGATCCAGCATATTGGGGGCTTGATAAAGCCCAATTTTATAACAGAGCACGTGGGCAAGGGCAAAAATTATGACGAGCTTAAGGAAGAGTACAAACATAAACCGGGCAATATATTAGAAATTACAAAAGACGTGACTTATGTAACTGGGGCAATGCTGGCCACAGATTTTGATTTATATAAAAAAAGTGGGGGCTTTGATACAGGCTACAGGCCTGCCTATTATGAAGAGCTTGATTACTGCCTAAAATTAAAAGAGGCAGGCTACAGGATTGTAGTTAACCCCCTTGCTCTGGCAAGGCATGCAGAAGCAGCTTCTAGCAAAAGGTTTAGCAAAAAATTTTATAAATTCTACCATAAAAATAGAATTAGGTGCGCTATTATCAATTCCAGCATTTTTTCCTATCTTAAATTAATAGCCGGGGAAATAAAGTGGCTAAGGGAAGCTGCCACTAGAGGCCAATATTCCCTGCTTCTTTACGCTTATTTCATAAACTTTGTTTTTTGCCCTTTTAATATGCTGGTAAAGCTAAAAAATTATTTAATATTAAAGAAATTATAGTTAAAATAATAACAAAACAAATTATGTGAAGGAAAATATTATGCAAGACAACACACCTAGACTTTTAATTATTTCCCATGATGTTGTGGGCAGACAAATGGCAGGTCCGGGCATTAGATGTTATGAATTTTCTACAGCATTATCAGAGTTTTGTGATGTAACCCTAGCCATCCCCAATAGGATTGATATTGAAACAGAAGGATTTAAGGCAAGAAAATATAATCCTGATAATTGGCAAACGCTGGGCAGGTTATGCGAAAATGCTGATATAATTTTAATACAGGGCCATATCCTTTACCATTTTCCTTTTCTTAAAAATTTTAAAGGCAGGATAATAGTTGACCTTTATAATCCTTTTAATTTAGAAAGCCTGGAGATGTTTAAAGACAGGGAAATTGCAGAAAGAATAAGGATAGACAAAAATAATGTAAACATGTTAAAGCTGCAGCTATCTATCGGGGATTACTTTATTTGCGCTAGCGAAAAACAGAGGGATTACTGGCTTGGCATGTTAAATGGCATGGGCAGGATAAACCCTTACACATATGATAAGGATAATACTTTAAGAAAATTAATTGACGTGGTTCCTTTTGGGATACGTTCAGAGCCTCCAAAACATAACCAGGAATCTACAATTAGGGATGTCGTACCGAATATCAAAGAGGATGATAAAATAGCGCTTTGGGGCGGAGGGATATGGAACTGGCTTGATCCAATAACAGCCATAAAGGCAATGTGGGAGATATCCAGACACCGGAAAGACATAAAACTTATTTTTATAGGCACAAAGCACCCAGATCCAAAATTGCCTGAAATGAACAAGGCTGTAGAAGCCCTGCAATTAAGCAAAGAGCTGGAGCTATATAATGAATATATATTTTTTAATGAATGGACCCCATATGATATCAGGCAAAATTTCTTGCTGGAAGCTGATGTTGGCCTGTCTATACACCAAAATAGGATTGAAACCCAGTACTCATACAGGACAAGGGTACTTGACTATATCTGGGCAAGGCTTCCAGTTGTTACTACAGAAGGGGATTCCATAGCTAAAATGGTTAAATCCTATAATATCGGTGAAGTTGTCAGATATGAAAATGCCCAGAATCTGGCCAGGGTAATAGAAAGCATGGTTACAAATAATAGCTTAAGAGAAATTTATATGAAGAACATGAATAAGATTGCGCCAACATATGCATGGGAAAATGTAACCAGGCCGCTTGTAAAGTATTGCCTTGAAGGGGATTATGCTAGTGACAAAAAAGAGATCATGGCCTTAATAGATGAACAAAATAGCAAGACTGCCAATATCCTGAAAGAAAATTTTGGGGGAAGCACAAATATTTTAGCATTGACCTCTGACAAATATGAAGACAAGAAATTTCTATCCAGCGATGAGTTTGGCAAAGTATTTTTTATTGAAGTAGATGATGGCCTAAAGGGGCAAGAAAAGACCCAAGACATAATAGGGACTTTAAAATCAAAAATTTCAAGCCGGACAAAGTTTGACGGCATAATAGTAAATAATGCGTTTGAAGAGATAGACTCAAAATTTTTCTATGATTTGGTAAATATTTTAAATTCCAAGTTAAAATCTGAGGGCTTGTTTTTTATCTCCATACCTGAACAAAGGGGATTGGCAACATTTTTTAAAAAGAGGACAACGCCTGATTTTACAAAAAACGAAATTGACGAGTTTATGGTTGAATACATATTAAAAAATTCAGATTTTGAAATTTTAAAAAAAGGCAGCTTGAAAAAAGTTGAGGGAGAAAGAGGCGGGAAAAGGTTTGATGAAATCTATGGCAACAATGAGCTATTTGAGCTTTTCCCGATAAAGATGTCAGATCAGGGCTTTAAGAACCTCAAGCTTCTTTCAGGATTTGACATGCTTGAATCTGAGGAACTTAAAAAGGATAATTCCATTAAGGGGAAACTAAGAAAATACATGTATACTTTAACCAGTATATATTTTGAAAATTTAAGGAAGAGTTTCAATGAATCCATGAAAAGCTTAAATAATAACATGCATTTGCAAATAAACAGGGAAATGAATGAAATAAATAGAAAAAATAGGGAAAGAATGCTACTAATATATTTTAACTTATTTAAATCATTACAGCTGGAAATAAATAAACTGGGCTGTGATATTGATGAATTAAAGGAAATGTGCCTGGACAGGGAAAAGAAAAAAAGCCCTCAAGAAGAAAAATTAGACCAGAGGTTTGAAGCGCTGCTTAAAGATTTTGAAAATATTGATAAGATCATGGGCCTTTCAGTTTCTAACAGGTATTTTTTGGCAAGAAAAATATAGATTTTTATTATCAAATTTGTTATAAGGTTATAAGTAAAAAAGGATGTTGGGGAAAGGTAAATTGAGTTTAGCAAAATCAATAATACTAATACTTATAAGCATCTCTTTTGCAGTTGGCGGGCAAATACTATTAAAAGTTGGAATGAACAGAATAGGGGCTTTAGATTTTAATGGAATGAACAGCCTGGTTAAATTTTTTATGGGAGTGCTAAAAAGCCCCACTGTTGTTCTCGGGCTATTTTTATATGTAATTTCTGCCGCTTTATGGATTATAGTTTTATCTGCAGTAGATTTAAGTTTTGCATATCCTTTTCTAGGGCTCACATATGTTTTTGTGTTAGTCTTTTCCAAGTTTTTATTAAAAGAAGATGTAAATCCCATCAGGTGGCTTGGCACAATTATAATCACCATTGGAGTTATAGTAATCTCTAGAGGTTGATAGCGAGGTGAAAAAAAATAATTGAAAAAAGACGGCGACCCTTTATTATCCATTATTACCGTAAATTATAATGGCAGGCATTACCTGGCCGGGCTTTTTGATTCAATTATGGAATTGGATTATCCGCTTGAAAAAATCCAGATAATAATGGTTGACAACAATTCAAAAGATGGCTCCATAGATTTTATTAAGGAAAATTATCCTAAGGTAGATATCGTAAGACTGGATAAAAATTATGGGTATGCGGGAGGCAATAATGCTGGCTTTAAGGCAGCAAAGGGAAAATATGTAGCCCTTGTAAACAATGATTGCCGCGTTGAAAAAAATTGGATTTCTGAAATGTTAAATATCTTCCAGCAGGCGTCAGAAGATTCAAAAATTGGGGCAGTAGGCTCAAAAGTATTATTTTACTACCCCTACCTCCCCCTGGAATTTATATCAGGAAGCTGTAATAAAAGATTTTACAAAAAGCCTTCCAATTTTAGGAGGCTAGGAGTAAGGGTTTCAGATGTAAGAGTAATTACCGGCAATAGTTATGTAAATAAGAGCATTAAATACCTGGAAGGGTTCTATCCCCAGGAATCAGGCAAGGAAGGCAGGGCATTTAACTGGACCAATGGTGACGGCTATCTGGCTTTGCCCATAGAGAATTTAGAAGAAGATATGGAAGTGGAGCTAAAACTATTTTCATATCTTGATGTAAATAAACTAAAGCTTGTAATAGGGGATGAAATGCTGGGTGAAATGGAAGCCGGCAAACAGCAAAAAAAGATAAGGCTAAAAATCCCGAAAAGATATTACAAGCACAAAAAGGATATTATAAATAGCTGCGGAACTAAGGTTAACAAGTCTTTTTACAGCCGGGACAGGGGGTTTCTAAGCTTTGACGAAGGCCAATACGGAAGGATAGAAGAGGTTTTTGGGCTTAGCGGAAGCAGTTTCATGGTTTCTAAGGACATGCTTGAGGATATAGGATATTTCGACAAAGAATTCTTTACCTATTATGAAGACATAGACCTTTTCTGGAGGGCAAGGCTTCAAGGATGGAAAAATTTCTTTACTCCAAACTCTGTGGTGCGCCACTACCACTGCGGCACCGGCGCTGAATGGTCTTATAGCTTTACTTACTATGTCCTTAGAAATAGGATGCTAATGATTTTTAAATGCGGCTGGCCTTTACTTTTTTTAAAAAGCTATTTAGCATTTGCAATATCCATGCTCCTTAATTCTTTTTATTATTTAATGTATTTGCTTATGGGCAGAAAATTAAAAAGGGTAGATATACCCATTAGGATAAAATTATTTTTTAAATTCTTTTATTATTTCTCTAAATACCTTCCAAAAAGGATAAGAATAAGGTCAGAAGCAAAAATAAAGGATAAGGAAATAAAATACTGGATGAAGAGTTTTAAATAGGGACATTTATGTTAAGAATTGGAATTTATGACAGATACCTATCGACATATGGAGGGGGAGAAAGGTATAGCTGTAAGGCAGCAGAAATACTTTCAAAACAAAAAGGCTATAGCGTAGATCTTTTATCAGACCTTTATGTTGACCTGGAAAAACTATCAAAAAGGCTAAATTTAGACTTAAGCGATGTAAATTTAAATATATTCCCTTTTATATCAGAAGAATATGCAAACAGGATAACTAAAAATTATGATATCTTTATAAATGCAACATACCTTAGTTCGCTTCCGGCCCACAGCAAGAGAAATATCTATATTTGCTATTTCCCGACTCCTTTTGATGTGGATTTTAAGCTAATACATAAATTTTTACTTTTGTTTAGGCTGCCTGCATTATGGCTTTTTAGAATTGCAGAAAAAATGTGCAATGGGTTTAGGGAAATTGAAGTAGAAAAAGGGCTTTATGAGCCTAAAAGGTTTATGCTCGGGAGGGGCAGCTGGAGCAGTGGAGACCTAATATTAAAATATAATCCAGGGGATATAAAAATTGGATTAAAAAACCCTAAAAAAAGCAATTTAGATAAAATAAAAGTAAAGATTAAGGCAGAAAGCAAGGGAAATATAATAAAAAAAGAGCTTAGTGTAGGAAAGGGAGAAAAAGAAGTTATAGATATCGGAGCTGCCGATAGCAAAACTATTGTAAGAATTAGCTCGGATACTTTTTTCCCTGAAAGCGGAGACAGCAGGAAGCTTGGTATAGCATTATATGACATGAGGCCAAAAAGTCTCTTTAAGAAAGCAATTCTTAAGTTTTTAGGCTATATACCGCTTTTTTTAATAACTTATCCAAAGGACCTGGGGTTTTTAAAAACATATGAAATTGTCTCCATCTCAGAGTATTCTAAAAAATGGGTAAAAAAATTATGGAAAAGGGATTCAAAATTGCTTTTTCCTCCCGTAGATATAAAAAATTTCAAGCCGGCCAAAAAAGAAAAGATAATATTAAGCGTGGGCCGCTTTTTCCCCGAGCACCACAATAAAAAGCAATTAGAGCTTGCCAGGACGTTTAAACATCTAATAAAAGAACACCCTGGTATTATGCAAGGCTACAAACTTTATTTAGTGGGGGGCGTGTCCCAAAGGGAAAGCCACCTAGATTATGTAGAAAAGGTAAAAAAAGAATCTGAAGGGTATCCAATAAAAGTTTTAACCAATATCGAATATGGGGATCTTATAGATATTTTTTCAAAATCACTGGTATTTTGGCATGCATCTGGAATGGGGGAAGATGAAGAAAAGCATCCTGAAAAATTTGAACATTTTGGAATAACCACCGTAGAAGCCATGGCTTCCGGATGTATCCCTATTGTAATAAATAAGGGGGGGCAAAAAGAAATCATTGAGGATGGTAAAAATGGTTTTCTTTTTGGGGACATAGAAATCTTAAAAGACATGACTTTAAAAGTTTGCAGCAGCAAAATTAATATAGAAAAAATAAGGGCTAATGCAATAGCCAGGGTAAATAAATTTTCTAATGAAAACTTCCAGGATAGGCTGCTTAAGATTATAAGGGAGGGCTAATTTGGATTTAAGCATAATAATTGTAAATTACAATAGCCTAAATTTTATAAAGCCTTGCTTAAAAAGCCTGGAAAAAATTGAAGGCCTTAGCTGGGAAGCTTTAATTTTTGATAATGGCTCAAAAGATGGAAGCATTGATTACCTGAACTCAATTTCAAAATCAAAAAAAAACTTTAAGCTTTTTAATGCAAAAAAAAATCTAGGATTTTCCCTTGCTTCAAACTTAGCGGCAAATGAAGCCAGGGGGGATTTCTTGCTATTTTTAAATCCCGATACAGAACTTATAGGCGGCAATATAAAAGATTTAATAAATTTTTACAATTCCAAAGAAAATATTGGCTTAATAGGCCCAAAGCTTGTCAACCCGGACGGCAGCCTGCAATATAGCTGCAGGTCTTTTCCCACCATTGGCAGGCAGTTTTATGAAAGCTATTTTTTACACAGGTGTTTTAAAGATTCTAAAATTTTTGGCTCTTACTTTCTTTCATGGTGGGATCACAGCCATGTAAGTGAAGTAGATTGGCTTTCAGGTGCCTTCCTTCTTATCTTAAAAAAAACATTTGCCAAGTCAGGGGGATTTGACAGTAGATTTTTTATGTACAGTGAAGATACAGACCTGGCGCTAAAGCTAAAAAGGAAAGGCTACAAGAACTATTACTGCCCATTTTTTGAAGCCAGGCACCAGGATAGCGGTATTGCATCCAGAAACGAGGCAAAAAAAATTGCAGGCATATGGGAAAGCAGAATTATATATTTTAAAAAAAATTATTCAAAATTTTTAGGTTTTTCTTTGAGTATTTTAATATTTTTAGGTATATTAAACAGGATTATTGTATCCCTAATCCTGTTGGACAAAAATAGATTTTTAAATAATTTAAAAGCAATACCAATTTATTTTAAATGAAAGTCTCTTTTATAACTACAGTATATAATGAAAAAGACACCATCATACCGTTTTTGGAAAGCCTGGAGGCACAGACTAGGGTTCCTGATGAAATCGTAATAGTAGATGGCGGCTCCAGCGACGGCACATATGGGCTAATAAAAGATTTTTTTAAAGGGAAAGGCTTAAATTTTAATTTAAAAAGAGTTCCCGGGTCAAGCATATCCCGGGGGAGGAATAAAGCCATATCTATTGCAGGACATAACTTAATTTGTGTTAGCGACGCAGGCTGCATCCTGGATAGGGGATGGGTTTCTAAAATTATTGAAGGCGTAAAAAATGACAGGATAATCGGGGGATATAATACGGTTATTGCAAAAACTTTTCTTGAAAAATTGCTTGCCTCGGCTATTATGCCCAAAAAAAGCCAGATAAAAAAAGAAAATTACATGCCTTCTTCTAGAAATTTATGCTTTTTTAAATCTGCTTGGGAAAAAGCAGGCAAATACCCTGAAGATATGGATTACGGGGAAGACATGAAATTTAATTTTAGGATAAAAAGGGAAGGAATAAAAATAATTTTTAGCCCGGAAGCAATTGTTTACTGGAAAATGAGAAGCAGCCTAAAAGATATATTTAAACAATTTTTCAGGTATGCAAAAGGCGATGCCCTTGGAAGGATGTATTTTTACAGGCATATTATAAGGTTTTTCTCTCTTGCATTATTTTTACTTATAATAGCAATTTCTGCTATTTTTACCCCTTTTGCGCTCCTTTTATTTATCCCTTTATTTTTTTTGTATCTATACATGCCTTGCACGAGAATCTGTTATTACTTTAAAAAAGAAGGCATAATAAAAAAGATACTGGCCTTCCTGCTATTGCCTTTTTTATTAATATATATAGATTTGGCTAAACTTTTTGGCTATGTATATGGTATATATATAAGGCCTTAATCCTATATTTTTCTATTAAAGAAAACAATACTAAAATAGTTATAATTTTATTATAGATAAATTCAATTATATATGATATTATGGACATTGTTTAATAATTTATAAAAGGATTTTAAAAATTTTAATTATAACCTTTTAATAATATTATTATAAAAAGTTTATTACATAGGAGGTGTATAAATGAGTGACATAAAAAGAATCGATACTAATGAATTAAGGGTAAACCTTACAAAATATTTGACTGAGAATTTAGGCGATACAATTTATATTACAAGATATAATAAGCTTGTTGCGGAGCTAAGGGTTTATACTGAAGATATAAGAAGGAAAACAGAACTCAGGATTGCCAAGAAAATGATTGAAGAAGCAGAACGCGAAAAAGAAGGCAAATAACTAAAAAATCCAGCTACAGTTTTTGCTGTAGCTGGAAACCCAAATAGTTTAGAAAATATCCTTGCATTATTTTAATACATACTTTAAGATTGTATAGAATTATTTTTATACTTATTTACACATATACTGATGTTGGGATTAAATAAAAAATTAAAAGATCTTGCTAAAAATGGCGGTTCCATAAAGGTAGCAATTGTTGGAGTGGGCCACATGGGAAAAAGTTTAATTTCCCATATAAAATCAATTGACGGCATTGAGATAAAAGCCCTTGCAAACAGGAATACAGACAGGATTTTAGAAAGCTTAAAACCCTTAAATATAAGTGGAGACGATTCTTTTATTGTTAAGGATTTAAAGGACCTAGAAAAAAACAATAGACTTGAAGGCCAAAGCAAAAAAATCATATTAACCGATAATTTAAAAGTCCTTACTTCATTAAAAGAAATTGATGTAGTAATGGATGCAACTGGAAGCCCTGAAGCCGGAGCGATACTTTCATTAGGATCAATTAATAACCACAAGCATATAGTAACCTTGAATGTGGAAGCTGATGTTACCATAGGGCCTCTACTTAAAAAATTTGCTGATAATGCAGGAATTGTTTATACGGTTGCAGCAGGGGATGAGCCTGCTTCTTTAAAGGAATTGTATGATTTTGCAGATGGCCTTGGCTTTGAAGTTATAGCAGCAGGAAAAGGAAAAAACAATCCGTTGGACAAAGAGGCTAATCCTACAAGCATAGCTGAATATTCAAAAAGGAGGGGTGCCAGCCCCAGGATGATGACTTCTTTTGTAGACGGCACAAAATCTATGGAAGAAATGACTTGTTTTTCAAATGCTACCGGCATACTTCCTGATATTAGGGGCATGCATGGCCCCAAGGTAAATGTTAATCAATTAGTTGACAGGTTCAAGCTTAAAAAAGATGGGGGGATTTTAAACAGGGTTCCCGCAGTTGACTTTGCAATTGGCGATGTTGCGCCTGGGGTTTTCTTAATTTATACAACAGGGGAAAAAATTATAAGGGATGAGCTGGAATACCTTCTAATAGGGGAAGGCCCCAATTATCTATTGTACAGGCCTTACCACCTAGCAAGCATTGAAGCGCCCCTGTCAATAGCAAGGGCTTATTTTTACAATGAGCCTACCATAGCCCCAAAAGGCGGCCCTGTAGCAGAAGTTTTTGCTGTTGCCAAAAAAGACTTAAAAGCAGGGGATAAAATCGACGGGATTGGAGGCTATACAGTATATGGCTTAAATGATGAGCATGGCAAGGTAATGGATGAGGATTTAGTTCCGCTGGGCTTGATTGAAGGGGCTACTGTTAAAAAAGATTTAGAAAAAGACCAGCCTATAAAGTATGGGGACGTAAAGCTATTGGAAGACTCAACCATATTCCAGATTAGGAAGCTTCAAGAGAAAATTTTTGATTAAAATGAATAAATTGCCGAATATATTCCAATCTTATAAGCCGTATATTGAAAAAGAACTAAAAGAAATAATAGGGAAAAAAACCCTGCCTTTTTATAATATGTTAAGATATCACATGGGCTGGGTTGATGAAGACGGCAATGAGATAGAATCAAGCGGAGGAAAGTATTTGAGGGCAACACTTTGCCTCCTTGCCTGCCAGGCTTTAAGCGGAAATTATCAAAAAGCTCTTCCTTTGGCTGCAGCTATTGAGCTGGTGCATAATTTTTCACTGGTCCATGACGATATCCAGGATGGGGACCTGCAGAGAAGGCATAAGCCAACAGTCTGGTCTGTTTGGGGAAAGCCCCAGGCCATAAATGCAGGCTCGGCCATGAGAGTAATGGCCACATTGTCTATCCTTAAGCTTGAGAAATTTGGCATTTTATATAAAAAACAAATAGCTGCAATAAATATACTGGACTCTAATTGCCTTAAAATGATAGAAGGCCAGTACCTGGATATTGATTATGAAACCAGGGAGCACGTATCCCTGGGGCAATACCTTGATATGATCAAGAAAAAAACTGCAGCCTTGATACAGGCTTCAATACAAATGGGGGCAGTTATAAATATTGGCGGAAAAAGCCTTGAAGAATTTAAAAATTTAGGCTTAAATATCGGCCTGGCTTTCCAGATCAAGGATGATGTTTTAGGCATATGGGGCAATGATAAAAAGACCGGAAAGCCCAAGGGAAACGATATAAAAAAGAAGAAAAAATCTTTTCCTATTGTTTTTTGCCTGGAGAACTCAAATAAGAAAATAAGGAAAATTTTTTTAAATACTTACAGGAAGAAAAAAATAAAAGATGGGGATGTAAAATCCGTATTGGAACTGCTGGACAGGGTAGAAGCAAAAAAATATTCAGATGAGATGGCTTTAAAATATTATAAAAAAGCTTTAGACAATATAGAGAAATTGCCTATAGATGCTGCCAGCAAAGGGCATTTTGAAGATATCGCAAGATTTCTTGTACTGAGGGAATTTTAAAGATGCCAGTTGCCAAGGATAGAAAACAAAACAGCATAAGAAAAGAAGAGCACCTCCTTATAAGCTTGAATGAAGATGTAGAGGCCAAAAAGATTAGTAATGGCTTTGAAAAATATAGGTTTATCCACCAGGCGCTTTCCGGCATTGATTTAGAAGAAATTGATGTATCCACTACTTTTTTGGGCAAAAAATTAAGCCTGCCCTTAATGATTTCTCCCCTGGTGGGGGGAATAGAAAAGACAGCAAAGATAAACAGGGGCCTGGCTAAGGTCGCGCAGCTTAAGGGCATAGCCATGGGAATTGGCTCCCAAAGGACAGCAATTGAAGACAGCATCAATGCTAAAAGCTACAAGGTAAGGGATATAGCAGAAGACATATTATTATTTGCAAATCTGGGAGCAGTGCAATTAAATTACGGCTTTGGCATAAAGCAGTGCAAAAAAGCAGTAGAGATGATTGGCGCAGATGCGCTGGTACTGCACCTTAATTTATTGCAGGAGGCATTCCAGGCGGAAGGAAATTACAATTTTAAAGGCCTGGCAGAAAAAATAAAGCATATCTGCAGTAATTTAGAATTTCCAGTTTTAGTAAGGGAAGTAGGCTTTGGCATCTCAAAAGAGGCTGCAAAAAAACTAATAGAAGCAAAAGTTTCTGCTATTGACGTGGGAGGGGCCGGAGGCACTTCCTGGGTAGAAGTTGAAAGGCATAGGAGCAAAGACAGATTGCTAAAAAAAGTTGCAGAAAGCTTTAATGGCTGGGGAATTCCAACTGCTGATTCAATTTGCATGACCCGTTCTGTTTCAAAAACTATTCCAATAGTTGCCAGCGGGGGAATAAGGACCGGGCTGGATGTAGCTAAAGCCATAGCGCTGGGGGCGGATATAGCAGGCATTGCCTTGCCTATGCTAAAAAACATAAAGATATCGCCCAAGTCCTGCATAGACTATATTGATGAAATAAAAATGGGCTTAAAAATTGCAATGTTTGGAATTGGAGCAGCTAATATTAAAGAATTAAAGGAGACCCGCCACATGATAAAGGAGAAAAAATGATTTATTCAGCCAGCCTTTCTTACAGGCTTGTAAAACATATAAGAAGCAATACTGCTAAAGGCATTAATAAATTTCCTTTTGTTTTAATGCTGGAGCCTTTATTTAAATGCAACCTAAAATGTAAAGGCTGTGGAAAGATAAAAGAATACAAAGATATATTAGACAGGACTTTAAATGTTAGCGAGTGCCTGGATGCAGCCAGGCAGGCAAATGCTCCCATAGTTTCTGTAACCGGGGGAGAGCCTCTTCTGCATCCTGAAATAAAGGAGATTGTTACCTCACTTTTGGACAATAAATATTTTGTCTATCTTTGCAGCAATGGGCTGCTTTTAGAAGATTTTTTAGATGAAATAGAGCCAAATCCAGCGCTTAGCCTGGTAGTGCATTTAGACGGGATGGAAAAAACTCATGACTTGATGGTTAAAAAGGATGGAGTATTTAAAAAAGCAGTGGCAGCCATAAAGAAAGCTAAAAAACTTAATTACCAGGTCAGGACAAATACTACCATATACAGGGATACTGACCCCGGTGAAATACTGGAATTATTTAGGGTGCTAAAAAGCATTGGCACTGACGGGGTTATGGTTTCACCGGCATTTAGCTATGTTGATGTATCCGAAGAGGTATTTTTAAAAAGAGAGCAGACAAATGAAATATTTAAAAAGATTTATTCTAATTTAAATGGGATAACTTTATACAATACCCCTATTTACTGGGAATTTTTAGCCGGCAAGAGGGACCTTGAATGCACGCCATGGGCAAACCCTACAGTTAACCCAAAAGGCTGGAAGAGCCCATGTTACCTGATTACAGATGCCCATTACCCTACTTACAGGGAATATATAAAAAACACTGATTGGGCTAAATATGGGAGGGGAAAAGATCCTAGATGTGATAATTGCATGGTGCATTCCGGCTATGAGGCAAGCTCTATCTTGGGCAAGAAGAAATTTTCTGACCTTCTAAAACTTGCCAAGTGGAATCTTACAGGGAGAGGCTAATGAAAGTTTTAGTAACTGGCGCTACTGGTTTTGTAGGGAGCAATGTGGCTAAAAAGTTAATTGAAAGAGGCTATGAAGTTAATGTGCTGGCAAGGCCTGAAAGCAATCTCTTGAATATAGAAGACCTTTCTGTAAACATCTGCTATGGGGATTTAACAGATTATGATTCGCTAAAAAAAGCAGCTTCAGGGTGCAAGGGCCTTTTCCATGTGGCTGCAAGCTATAGCTTCTGGTCGCGCAATCCGGAGAAAGTATACAATATAAATGTAGGCGGAACAAAAAATGCTATCAAGGCAGCTTTAGCCGTAGGTATTGAAAAGATTGTGTATACAAGCAGCGAGTCTACCATAAAGGTAGGAAAAGGAAAAATTGGAAGGGAAGGCGCCATAAACAAATTAAGCGATGTGGCAGGAGATTATAAAAGGTCAAAGGTTTTAGCAGAAATAAAAGTTAGGGATATGTGCAGAAAAGGTTATCCTGTCATTATAGTAAACCCCACAACTCCCATAGGGCAGAGGGATATAAAGCCTACACCCACCGGCCGGATAATATTGGATTTCCTGCTGGGCAGGATGCCTGCATATGTAAATACAGGCCTTAATGTCATAGATGTTGAAGATGTTGCCATGGGACATGTCCTGGCATTTGAAAATGGAAGAGTAGGGCAGAATTATTTGCTTGGCAACAAGAATTTAACCTTAAAGCAGATACTTGAAACTCTAGCAAAATTAACTAAAAGAAAAGCGCCAAGTACACAAATTCCAATATGGCTTGCATTATCAGCAGCATATTTTGATGAATTTTTTAGCGGCAAATTATTAAAAAAACCGCCAAGGATACCGCTACCTGCAGTACAAACTGCCAAAAAATTCAGGTTTTTTGACTGCAGCAAGGCAGTAAATGAATTAAAAATTCCACAAAGCCCCGTAGAGGAGGCTTTTAACAAATCAATAAACTGGTTTAAGGAGAAGGGCTATGTTAAAAACTGACTCGGAAAAAATACTTAAAAACATTAAAAAATCACGGGAGTATCTTTTCTCCAGGCAACACGAGGACGGATACTGGGTAGGCCTTCTTGAAGCAGATGTAAGCGTGGTATCAGGATTTATACCGCTAATAAGGTTTTTAGGAATTAGGAATAAGAGGAGGGAAGAAAAAGCTGTTAATTACCTTCTCGAAAAACAAAATAGTGACGGGTCATGGAGCATGTTCTGGAATGGCAGCGGCAGCATAGATGTTACCATACAAACATATTTTGGCCTTAAGATGTGCGGTTTGGATAAAGACAGCTCCTGCATGGCAAAAGCAAGGAAATTTGTTTTAGAAAATGGAGGCATTGAAGCATCTAATGCTTATACAAAAATCATATTGGCATTATTTGGCCAATACAGCTGGGATGCCATACCGGAAATACCCCCGGAGATAATATTTTTGCCTGACTGGTTTTTTATAAATATTTATGATTTTGCAAGCTGGACAAGGTCAACCATAATGGCCTTTTCCATAATAATAGCGCTAAAGCCATTACATAAGCTGGAAAAAGATGAACAGATACTTGAACTTTATAAAAACAGGAAAAATCTTGATAACCCAAAACAGGTTAAAGAAAAAAATATATATTCATTAGGAAATCTTTTCATACTGCTAAACAAGGCATTTAAAATATGGGACAAGCTTCCAAAAAGGGTTAAAATTGGCAGGGATATTGCAATTAAGAAAGTAGAAAAATGGATAATAGACCGCCAGGAAGATGATGGAAGCTGGGGAGGGATCATGCTTCCCTGGCTATTTTCCTTAATAGCATTAAAGTGTTTGGGCTATAATAATGGCCATCCTGTAATGAAAAAAGGTTTTAAGGGGCTGGAAGATTTTATAGAGGAAGATTCTGATAAGATAATACTGCAGCCTGCAACCTCCCCCGTATGGGATACTGCCTGGGCTGTAATTGCTTTAAGCGATTCTGGAATTAAAAAAAATGATTCGCGTCTTGTAAAAGCTGCAAACTGGCTGCTTGAAAAACAGGTAAAGATAAAAGGGGACTGGAAGGTAAAAAATCCTAATACTGATACTGGATGCTGGTCTTTTGAATTCGAAAATAAAAATTATCCAGACATAGATGATACCGCTATTGTATGCCTGGCCCTTAGCAAGGTAAAACTTGCAGATGAAAGGAGAAAGAACAGGGCAATAAGGAAGGGCATTAACTGGGTTTTAGACATGCAGAACAAGGATGGAAGCTGGGCAGCTTTTGACAGGGATAATAATAAAAAAATATTAAGGCATATACCCTTTGCCGATTTTATAACTCCCCTCGATTTTGGGAGCCCGGATATTACGGGCCATGTTCTCGCAGTATTGGGAAAGCTGGGATACCTAAATAATACTAAAGCTGTAATGAGGGCCATAAATTATATAAAACCAAATCAGGAAGAAGATGGCAGCTGGTATGGCAGGTGGGGCGTAAACTATATCTATGGGACCAGCAAAGTGCTGCAGGCAATAGAAGACGTTAATAAAAAATTTGGCGGCAGACTGGATAAAAATATTAAAAAAGCTGTAAGCTGGTTTAAAAGGCATCAGAATGATGATGGGGGCTGGGGAGAATCATGCGTATCTTATGATAATTATCAATATGAACACCTGGGCGAAAGCACTGCTTCCCAGACAGCCTGGGCAGTCCTTGGCCTTATGTCTGCTGAAGGCGCCTCAGATGAAGTTGCCAGGGGAATAGATTTTTTGATAAACACACAAAAGGAAGATGGCAGCTGGGAAGAAAAATATTATACGGGCGGAGGCTTTCCAGGAGCTTTTTACCTTAAATATGAATTTTATAAAGATTATTTTCCGCTCATGGCATTAGCTAGATTTAAAAAATATAATGAGGGATAGGAGGAAATGAAAGAAAAAAGCGTGAAGTTAAAAAATAAAAGTGAAGAAGAATTAGCAAAAATAAAGCCTGAAGGCAGGGTGCTTCTCATGCCGCATTGCCTAAGGCACAGCGAAACCTGTACTGCCAAAACTACCAGGTCAGGGGTAAAATGCAATGATGACTGTAAGAATAAGTGCTCAATTGGGAGGCTTAGGATACTTGCAGAAAGGCTGGGCTATAAAGGGGTATGCATTGCTCCAGGCGGCTCAATGGCTTTAGGCTTTGTAAGGAAAGCCTTGCCTAAAGCTATTATAGCAATAGCATGCGATAAAGAGCTTGAGGAAGGAATCGAGGCTATAGAAGAAATCTCTTCTAAGCTGGATAAAGATTACAAGCCCGTGCTTGTAACGGTCCCTTTGACAAAGGATGGATGTGTAGATACCGAGGTTGATGAAAAGGAAGCAATGAGAGTAATTAAAATATAAGGCGGATATTTATGATATGTGAATTAGCGCCAGCTAAAATTAATTTAACCTTAGAGGTTTTAAACAAAAGAAAAGACGGATACCATGAAATACAATCGCTAATGCAGACTATTGATATCTGCGATGTATTAACTTTCTGGGAAAATGACTGGGTACAAATAATTCCTGAATTCTGCAATTTGCCTTCCCATGATAATTTGCCGGGCAATGGCGACAGCGGATTCCTTTTTAATAATTTAGTATATCAAGCTGCGCTGCTATTAAAACAGAAAACAGACTACCAGGGCGGAGTATTAATACAGCTTAGAAAAAATATACCGTCTTCTGCAGGCCTTGGGGGAGGCTCAAGCGATGCTGCTGCTGCCCTAAGGGGCTTAAATAAATTATGGAAGCTTGGTTTAGATAAAGAAGAGTTGGCAGAAATTGGCTCTAGAATTGGATCGGATGTCCCCTACTTTATATATGGAGGCACTTGCCTGGTAAGGGGAAGGGGCGAGAAGGTTATTCCTGTAGAAAATATTAATACCAAGTGGCTGGTAGTAATACCGCTTCCAATTAGCATAAAAGAAAAAACTGCAAAACTTTATTCCTATATTACCCCCTCACATTATTCTAAGGGGATGGTTACAACTAATCTATTGGATAAAATAAAGTCTAATAATAATGGCAACAGGTTTAGGGAAGATTTGTTTAATGTATTTGAAGTAGTATACAATAAATGTTTTAATGAATTTAGAAAATGGGTCTCCGAGCTTGAAGGCATGGGCATAAGCCCCTTGCACCTTGCAGGCAGCGGCCCTGCAATTTATTATATTTCTGAATCAAAAGACAAGGTAAGAAAAGTTATAGAGAGCTTAAAAGAAAAAGAGAATCTATGTAAATATTTAGCCAGGACAGTCCCATGACCCAGGAAGACAGAAGAAAAGAAACCATAGGAAAAATATTGCAGGCAGCGGAGAAGTGTTTTTCTAAAAAGAGCTTTTCTGAAACAGGGGTTGAGGATATATGCGAAGAAGCAGGTATTAGCAAGGGTGCTTTTTATCATCATTTTAAAACCAAGCAGCAGCTTTTTTTGGAGCTTTTAGACCACTGGATTGACAAAGTTGCAGGCGATATTGACCCGGCTAAGATTAAATCAAATAATGTATTAGACCTTTTATTAAAAATACCTGATAATATTACACCTACTTTTGAAAATGCTACAAACCAGCTTCCCGTATTTTTAGAGCTCTATATAAGGGGCTTAAGGGATGAAGAGCTAAAAAAGATAGGCATGCGCTCATATAAAAAATTCATAGGCTTTTTTACCCATTTACAAAAAAAATATAAAGAAAACCCGGGAGAAGAAGAAGATATATCAAAGATACTATTTTCAATAACCATAGGGTTTCTAATACAAGGGCTTCTAAATCCTGAAGATGGAGATTGGAAAGGCCTTGCAAAGAAAAGTATTTCCATGCTTCTCTCCTGATTAAAAAAATTGAAAAACAATAAAAATTTAAAACTTACAATAATAATAGTAACCTATAATAGCAAAAGATATATTAAAGGTTGTCTTGATTCAATTAGAGAAAATGAGCCCCCTTTTAATCATGGGATAGTGGTAGTTGATAATGCTTCAACTGACGGCACCCGGGAGTTAATAGAAATAAATTACCCGGAAGTAAAACTTATTAAAAATGATAAAAATATCGGTTTTGCTGCAGCAAATAATATAGCCATAAGGGATACAAAATCAAAATATATCCTCCTAATAAATAGCGACTGCAAGGTATTTAAGGAATCCATAGAAAAATTAATTGATTTTATGGAAAGGGAAAAAGAAGTTGCCATAGCCGGGCCAAAAATAATTAACAGCGACGGCAGCATACAGCATTCCTGCAGGAAATTTCCATCCATGCTAGATGCTACTATACATACCTTGCTTACCGTGATTTATCCTGATAATCCTTTTTCAAGAAAATACAAGCTTGCAGATATTGATAAAAGTAAGCCTTTTGAGGTCGACTGGGTTTCAGGGTCCTGCATGGTGTTAAGGCGCAAGGCAGCAGATGAAGTAGGTCTGCTTGATGAGAAATATTTTATGTATGTT
>JAGYOJ010000040.1 GCA_018399435.1 Actinomycetota bacterium
TTGGATTCAAATATTTATAATCTTTAATTTTTTTCAGCACAAAACATTCAATTTTTGCGCCTGTCTTTTCTTTTTTCCCAAAAAGCCTGCACTTTATTACCTTGCTTTCATTTATAATCAGGCAATCTTTCTTTCTTAAATAATTTCCTATATTAAAAAAATAATCATGCCCTATATTCCCAGTATCTTTATCCAGGACCATCAGTTTAGAAAGGTCCCTTCTAGGCAAAGGCTTTTGAGCAATAAATTTTTTTGGAAGTTTGTAATCAAAAAAGTTTAATTTCATTTTTATGGTTTAAAAAAGGCTGGGTTTGTCATCTTTCTCAATTCCAAAATGCTTGTAAGCTAATTTGGTAGCCATCCTGCCCTTAGCGGTCCTTTTTATAAAGCCAAGCTGCAAAAGATAAGGTTCATAAACATCTTCTATAGTATTAATTTCTTCCCCGATAGATGCTGCAATAGTCCCTACACCTACAGGCCCGCCGCTAAATTTGTTAATAAGTGTTTTTAATATTTTCTTATCTATAAAATCTAGGCCTACCTTGTCTATTTCTAACTTTATAAGAGCTTTATTGGATATGCCTTCATCTATTTTACCTTCTCCAAATACTAATGCATAATCCCTTACCCTCTTTAGCAGCCTGTTTGCAATTCTTGGAGTGCCGCGGCTTCTTTTTGCAATTATCCTGGCCCCCTTTTCTGTTATATCCAAACCAAGTATAGACGCAGATCTTTTAATAATTTCTAATATGCTATCCTCGTCATAATAATCAAGCCTAAGGTTAACCCCAAACCTATCCCTTAAAGGTGATGCAACCAGACCTATCCTTGTAGTGGCGCCAATAATAGTAAAAGGCGCAATATCTAACCTAATGGAGCGGGCTGAGGGTCCCTTGCCAATAATAATGTCTATTTTAAAGTCTTCCATTGCAGGATAAAGTATTTCTTCTACTGTCCTATTTAATCTATGTATCTCATCTATGAACAATACATCAAAATTTTCTAAATTAGTTAATATTGCCGCTAAATCCCCAGGCCTTTCGATTGCTGGTCCAGAGGTTATCCTAAAGTTTACCCCTAACTCATTTGCAATAATTTCTGCCAGGCATGTTTTGCCCAAGCCTGGAGGCCCGGATAATATAACATGGTCTAAAGGCTTTTTTCTTTTTTTTGCTGAATGGATAAAAACAAGCAAATTGTCCTTTACCTTATCCTGGCCTATAAACTCGCCTGTCATCTTTGGCCTCAAGCTTTTATCAAGCTCTACATCATCTTTTATGTGTTTCGGGCTTACATCGCTTTCTTTTCTTAAATTATTGCTAATTTTTTAAACCTCCTTTAATGCTTTCTTTAAAATGTCTTCTATTTTATTTGATTTAATATAATTAATATCCAAACTCTTTAATGCTTTATTTATCTCCTGGTTGCTGTACCCTAAAGAATTTAAAGCTTGCCTTACTTCAACAATTTTTTTATCTTTAAATATTTCACCGCTTATTACAAGGTCCCTATATGCACTAAATTTTTCACATAATTCTAAAATTATCCTATCAGCAAGTTTCTTACCTATTCCTGAAACCCTTTTTAGCAGTTCAACTTCCCTGTTCGCTATTATATTTTTTACCTCATTAACAGAATATAGTGAAAATATGCTTAATGCAATTCTTATTGATACCCCGCTGACATCTAATAATTGCAAAAAAACTTTTTTTTCTTCTAAGGAATCAAACCCCACCAAACTTATGCTGTCTTCCCTTAAATAAGTATATATATTAAGTTCTGCTTCGCTTCCTATATCCGGCAATTTTTCAAATGTCCTAGATGAAACAAAAATCTCAAAACCTACACCCGAGGACATAATAATTACACTCGAAGGGCTCTTTTCAACTATTTTACCCTTAATTTTAGCTATCATCTTATGGCATCCCTTATTTTTTTCTGTAACTTGTAATTATTAGCATGGCAAATGCATATTGCCATTGCATCCCATGCATCATCCTTATTAGGCAAATCCTTATCCCCTAAATTTAATATGTTCTTTAGCATATATTTAATTTGTTTTTTAGTAGCCCGCCCATATCCCGCAATTGCCTGTTTTACTTGAAGCGGGGTATATTCAAAAACACCTATATCATTAATGCTGGCAGCAAGTATGCATACTCCCCGTGCCTGCCCTACTTTAATTGCTGATTTTGCATTAATGCTGAAAAATAATTCTTCAATAGCTAAGAAATCGGGGTGGTAATCTTTAATAATTTTATCTACTGATGAAAATATTTTATTTAATCTATCTTTAATTGAATGGGTTTTTTTAGTTATTATGCAATCACAATAAATTGGCTTGAATTTATTGTTTTCTACCTCTAAAACACTGACTCCCGTGGTTGCAAGCCCTGGATCAATACCAATAATTTTCATAAGCTTTTGCCTTTTTTAAGAATCAATTTCATTTAATAATTCATCTGGAATATCTAAATTTGATGTCACATTCTGTGCATCATCGTGGTCATCTAATTTATTAATTAATTTTAAAGCTTTTGAGGCTTCCTCTTTTGACAAATTAATAGTAGATTTTGGGAGCATTTCTATTCCGCTAGATTCGATCTTTATTTTCTGATTTTCCAGATATTTTTTAACTTCCATAAAATCAGTAGGGTCAGTTTTTACAATATATTTTTTATCTTCTTCTTCAATATCTTCAGCACCTGCATCTATGGCATTTAACATAAATTCATCCTCATCTTCAATGCTGGCCATATCTATAATTAATAGTCCCTTTCTTTCAAATTGCCATGCAACGCTTCCGCTCTCGCCAAGGCTTCCATTATTATTATTAAATATATTCCTTACATCTGAAGCAGTGCGGTTTTTGTTTTCAGTCATTACTTCTACCAAAATAGCAATCCCTCCAGGTCCATAACCTTCATAGACTGCGCTTTCATAGTTAACACCTTCCAGCTCTCCCGTGCCCCTTTTTATCGCCCTTTCGATATTATCCTGGGGCATATTATATTCTTTAGCTTTCCCCAAAGCATTTGCTAAAGCTATATTATCTTTAGGGTCTCCGCTTCCGCCTTCCCTTGCTGCAACAGTTATCATTCGGCTTAACTTGCCAAACATATTTCCCCTTATTGCATCTTCCTTAGCTTTTTTATGTTTAATTGAGTGCCATTTAGAATGCCCTGACATTTTCCTTCTCCCTCTTTTTTTTGAGATTGTTAACCATGCTTAAAAAATACTCATGTATACGAATGTCATTTCCAAGCTCTGGGTGAAAAGAGCTTATAATTACATTTTCTTGCCTAGCCAATACAATTTCATTTTTCGCTTTTGCAAGCACTTCAACATTTTCTCCTATTTCTAATATTTTAGGAGCCCTGATAAAAATAGCCTTAAATTTATCTTTTTTCAGGTTATTTAATTTTAAGTCAATATACTCTTCAAAACTATCAATTTGCCTGCCATATGCATTCCTTTGCACAGTCGCGTCTATAAAGCCTAAACCAAACTCTTCCCCCACAACTTTTTTTGCCAGCATTATCATTCCAGCGCAAGTGCCGAAAATAGGCTTGCCCATATCATTAAACCTATCTAAAGCATTAATGAAATTATATTTAATTAGCAGCTTATTAATAGTAGTGCTTTCGCCTCCAGGTATTATAAGGGCCTCAATTCCATCTAGCTGGGCTGGAAGCCTAATGTCAATACCTTTTACCCCGCATTTACCTATTGCCTTAATATGCTCCCTGAAATCTCCCTGGAGCGCAAGCACACCTATCCTTTTAACCATTTTACCAACCTCTATTTTGTATTATGTCTTTTTCTTCCATGCTGGATACAGAAATTCCAACCATAGCAGTTCCAATTCCTTTAGACACTTTAGCAACTACATCTGGATTATTGTAATGGGTAGTTGCCTCCACAATTGCCTGGGCGGTTTTTTCAGGATTTTCAGATTTAAATATGCCAGAACCTACAAAAACTCCATCAGCCCCTAATTGCATTATCATGGAAGCATCTGCCGGGGTAGAAATTCCACCAGCTGAAAAGTTTACTACTGGAAGCTTCTTATTCTCATGTACATAACAAATAAGATCATATGGGGCTCCCATTTTTTTAGCTTCAGCCATAAGCTCCTCTCTTGAAAGAGCTGCTACTTTTTTAATTTCGCCTATGATAGTTCTTAGATGCCTTACAGCATGCACTACATCGCCAGTGCCGGCTTCTCCTTTTGTCCTTATCATTGCCGCGCCTTCGCCTATCCTTCTAAGGGCTTCACCCAAGTTAGTTGCCCCACAAACAAAAGGAACCTTAAAATCCCATTTATTTACGTGATTAGCCTCATCTGCGGGCGTGAGAACCTCGCTTTCATCTATGTAATCTACCCCTATGGACTCAAGTATTTGCGCTTCTCCAAAATGGCCAATTCTTGCCTTAGCCATTACAGGTATAGATACCGCATCCATTATTTTTAGTATTATCTCGGGGTCAGTCATCCTGGCCACTCCTCCTGTAGCCCTTATATCTGCAGGTATTTTTTCTAGAGCCATTACAGATACTGCTCCTGCTTCTTCTGCTATTTTTGCCTGCTCCACTGAGGTGACATCCATAATAACGCCACCTTTAAGCATTTCTGCCAGTCCTGCCTTTACCTTTATTGTTCCCTTTTCCATGTCCTAGACACCTCCTAGTCACACTCCTACTCCCAATGACATCTCTTCAAGCCTTTTTATCCTTTCTTCAGTAGGAGGATGAGTATTAAATAAATTTTTTAATAATGATTTTGTTTTTTTCCCAATAGGGTTTGATATAAAAAGGTGGGCGGTTGCATTATTAGCTGTTTTTACCGCGCTATTATTGCTAATTTTTCTCAATGCGCTTGCAAGTCCTGCCGGATACCTGGTTATTAAAGCACCATTGGAATCTGCTAAAAATTCCCTATTCCTGCTTACTGCAAACCTTATAATTGTAGCAATTAAAGGAGACAGCAATATAAGTATTATGCCTATTACTAATAAAATTATAGAAAGAATTCCTCCTGACCTATTATTTGATCTCCTTCTGCCTCCAAAAATAAAGGTCCTTAACATTAAGTTGCTGATTATGGTAATCATTCCAACAAAAACTACTATAATGGTCCCTAATAGGATATCATAATTTTTTATATGTGAAAGCTCATGAGAAACCACACCTTTTAACTCTTCGTCATTTAAATTTTCAATCAAACCCTTGGTTAAAACAATCACGCCTTTGCTGGGATTTCTTCCAGTAGCGAAAGCATTCATTCCCCTGTCTTCAATTACATAAATCTTTGGCATGGGAATTCCTGCTGAAATAGATAATCCTTCAACAATATAATATACCCTTGGATTATCATCCCTTGACAAAGGCCTTGCTCTTGTCAACTTCAACACAATTTTATCACTATTGTAATAACTTGCAAAACTAAACAATACCGCAAGTATAAAAGCAAAAATCAAAATCGCAATTGAATAATTGCTGCTAACCCCATACCTGTAATCTAGATACAAACCTACAAAGTAACCTATAGCTGCAATAAATATTAAAAATCCTCCAATTATAAAATAGGTTTTCATTCTATTTTTCATTATATTTTCATACAATTGCCCGCACCTCTTTTTAAAATTCTACTTTTACCGGACCCCTTGCCGTACTTTCAGTAATTTCAAAATAATCTTTTTTACTAAAATTAAACATCCTGGCAAAAAAATTGCCTGGGAAAGTTTGGATTTTAGTATTAAATTTCATTACCATGTCATTATAGAATTGCCTAGCATATGCAATATTGCCTTCAATTCCATTTAGTTGTTCCATTAATCTTGAAAAATGCTGGTCTGCTTTAAGGTTGGGATATCTTTCAGAAATAGCAAATAGGGATTTTAGGGTATCGGTTATCTGGTTTTCTGCACCAGCTTGCTCCTGTACAGAAGTGGCCTTTATCCCAAAATTTCTAGCTTCTATAACTTTTTCCAGTGTTTCCCTTTCATGTGCTGCATAACCTTTAACTGTTTCTACTAAATTAGGTATAAGGTCATACCTTTTTCTAAGCTGCACATCAATTTGATGCCATGCATTATCCACTTTATTTCTTATAGAAACTATTGAATTATAATAGCCAATGCCAATTAGCAATATTGCAATAGCAATAGCTGCTAAAACTACTATTAGCACGATAATACCTGTTAACATTTAATTTTCCTCCAAAATTAAAATAATTATTCTAGATAAATTATAACATAATAAAGTTAGCAAAATCATAGCCTTAAAAAATACTTTAAGCTACTTTAACCTCTTTATTATAATGGTTAAAGTTTTTTACACAACCTTGTTTTTGTGGTATATTTTTCCCAATGATTTAACCCTTTTTAAAAACTTTAACCGCTATTTTTTTTGGGAGGAAATTAATGAGTAAATTAAGTTGTGACAAAAAGAAAGTAATAGGCTTGTTTTCAGGCAATAGTACCGGGAAAACTTCCCTTTCTGAATGTTTTCTTTACAATTCCGAAGCTATCGATAGATTAGGCAAAGTTGAAAACAAAAATACAGTTTCAGACCATGACCCTATTGAAACAGATAAGGGTTTTTCAATAAATTCTAGTGTATTAAATTACCAATGGGGTGATTACCATATAAACCTTATTGATACTCCTGGCTATATAGATTTTATTGGAAAAGCATTCGCAGCTGCAAAAGTTGTTGATAGCGCATTATTCTTAGTAGATCCAAAATCAGGCATACAGGCTACATCTGAAAGAATTATACGTTTGTTAAAAGAAAAAGGAATGCCTGTATTTTGTGTAATTAATAAACTAGACCAGGAAAATCTAGAATTTTTCTCATCTTTAGATGAAATTAAAGAAAACTATAAAATTAATTTAGTGCCAATAACTATTCCAGCCAGCACTGGCGAAAACTTTTCTCAGATAATCGACTTGTTAAAAAACAAGGCTTTTAATTATAAAAAGGATTCGCCCAAGGGTAAGGAAGCCGAAGTAGAAGAAGCTCAAAAAGAAATTACAGAAAAACAGCATAATGAATTAATAGAATCTATAGTTGAAACTGATGATGAGCTGCTAAATAAATATTTAGAAGGCGAAAAAATCGATGATGAATTAATAGCAAAAAATTTTAAAAAAGCTGTGGTTGATGGAAAGGTGATTCCTGTATTTTCAATTTCATCTGGTAAAAATTTTGGAATTGATATTTTAATGGACTATATAAATCAACTAATGCCTTCACCATTAGATTCAGGCAGCATAAAAACTAAAAAAATATCAAGCGGAGAAGAAGTTAAATTAGAGGCAAATGACAGCGGGCCAATTTGCGGATATGTTTTTAAAACTATGTCAGACCCTTATATCGGAAAACTTTCAGTATTTAGGCTTTTTTCGGGCAACATAAAAGCAAATGAAAGCTACTACATTTCCAGCGAGAAAAAATCCTTTAAATTTTCAAATATATTCACCCTTCAGGGGAAAGAACAAATAGAAGTAGAAAACGCATCTGGCGGAGATATTGTAGCTGCCTCTAAGATTATGGAGATATCAAATGATGATACTATATCAGCAGAAAACAATGCTTTAGAAATTGAAAAAGTTAAATACCCGGAGCCTACCCTGCCCAGGACAATAGTTCCTTTAACTAAAGGGGATGAAGAAAAAATAAATAGCGGGCTCTCTAGATTAATTGAAGAAGATCCAACCTTAAAACAAGAATTAGATACAGAAACAAAGCAAAACATAGTGTGGGGAATGGGAGAGCTGCATTTATCAATGGTCAGGGAAAGCTTAAAGAAAAAATTTGAAATAGGCTCTGAAATGCATACTCCCGAAGTAGCGCATAAAGAAACTATTAAAAAAGAGGCAGAATCAGAATATAAATATAAAAAGCAATCCGGGGGAAGAGGACAATACGGCCATGTATTTTTGAAAGTAAAGCCTAAAAAAAGAGGCGAGGGTTATGAATTTGAAGACAGTATATTTGGGGGCGCCATACCCAAAGGCTATATACCGGGGGCAGAAAAGGGTGTAGTGGAAGCTATGAAAGAAGGGGTTCTTGCAAGATATCCAGTAGTTGACATATATGTTAACCTTTTTGATGGATCATATCACAGCGTGGACTCTTCTGAAATGGCATTTAAGATAGCGGCGTCTATGGCTTTTAAAAAAGCTGTGCAACATGCAAGCCCTTGCATTATCGAACCAATTATAAAACTTGAAATAGTTGTACCAGAAGAATATATGGGTGATATAATTGGTGATATAAACTCAAAAAGGGGTAAAATAATTTCAATGACACCTTCAGATGATAAAACACAGACTATAAAGGCAAATGTTCCACAATCAGAGACATTTAATTATACTATTGATTTGATATCAATTACTAAAGGGCGCGGATATTTCAAGCAGGAATTTTCACATTACGAAGAACTCCCCCCAAATATAGCTGAAAAACTAATTGAGGAAAGGCAAAAAGAGAAAGATGAAAAATAAATATAGAAAATTAACTTTGTTACTTGACCGTTTCCCCTATATTATATTTATTGTCATAATAGGGTTTTCCTTATTAATCTTTTTTATTGTCAATAGCAATTTAGAATTAAACTTTTTTTCTTCAGCTCCCGTAGAAACTGAAGCAGAAGAAAAATTTAATGTATTTATTGCCTCTCCCACAGATAGTAAGATATTTAATTTTATAAACAAAAATGAGACAGTGCCTATAGAAATAAAGGCTAAGGAAATAGAAAACACAATTAATGAAATTAATGTATTGATAAATGATCAAACTATCAAAACATTAAGCACTCCCCCTTATGAATTTAACTGGAATCCACAGGAAGAAGGCGAATACCAATTAATAGCACAGGTACTAAACCCTGAAGGCGAAATCATAGCAGTTTCAAACGAGATAAGTTTTTTAGTTAATTACGAACAAAATGAATCTGAAGAGAAGATAATTAATGAAGATATAGAAGCTAAAAAAGCAAGAATTCTTTCAGAATCTCAATACAGGATACAAAATGATTCCAATGGAAAACCTATTTTTTCATATAAATGCTATACTCCGCCTGTTATTGACGCCAGCATCCAAGAATGGGATATTTATGAAAAATTTACTAATTTTGTCCCTACCATAAAAAAAGAAAATTACACTAGCCATTTAGACGCATCCGGCACTTTTTACTCCTGCTGGGATGATGACAACTTTTATTTTGCTATCCAAGTTATTGACGATGTTCTTAACCAATCTTATACTGGCAACCAGCTAAACAATGGGGATAGTGTTGTTTTGGTAATAGATACTGCATTAGAAGATGACTTTCAAATACAGTTTTTAAATAGCGATGATTTTCAAATAGAATTTTCTCCCGGCAACTTTTCAAATATAGGGCCTGAGGCTTTTATTAGATGGCCTTCAAACTCTGCCCCCAATGGCGCTAATATTAAGTCATCAAGATTATCTGATGGCTATATAATAGAAGCCGCCGTTCCCTGGCATAATTTTACGAATTACACTGTACAAGATGAAGATATCTTCGGCTTTACTGTTTCTATACTGGATACTGATAATCTTGAGTCTACAGAGCTGGTAGTTTCTTCGTCTAAGCAATTTGATTTTAATAATATTTTTACTTTAGGGAATATGGTTTTAATTGATGCCGGAGATTTAACAGAAGAGCAGGAAGAAATAGAAGAACAGTAAAGCTACTGCCCTTATTTTTCTTCAAGTTTTTTAATCCTTTTTTCAAGTTCTTCTAATTTCTTTTTCTTTTCTAATTTTTCTATTATTGCCTGCCTGATAAAAACAGAGGTAGCCATAGATTGTTTGCCAGCTTCCTTTTTTGCC
>JAGYOJ010000041.1 GCA_018399435.1 Actinomycetota bacterium
AATAATTTATATAAGCCTCTTCTACCTGCATTTTTTGTTAGGGCAAAATAAATTGGATAATAGCCATAAAGATATTCCTTATTATTTTTAGTCATTATATGAATTAAAATAAAGTATGTTTTTTAAAGTTCTTTTAGGCACATGCAAAACTCCGCTGCTATCTTTATAGTATTTAACAGTATCATCCCTATCTTCCTGTACTGGCTGTTCTGCCGGATACCCAAGGGCAACCAAGAATACAATTTCTCTATTATTTGAAACATTTAATAATTTTGATACTTCCTTTTTATTGAAAGCACCAATAATACAGCTGCCGATGCCCTTTTCTGATGCAGCTATTATTAAGTTTTCAACTGCAGCACCGCTATCAATTTGATAATAGGCCTTCTTTGCAATGTTTAAATTAACTAAAAATGCAATAAAAGCAGTTGGCTCTTCACCAGGTTTTGGGTTTCCTTCTGGGCTGATATATCCTGCCCATTTTGTGTGCCTAAATACTTCTTTTGCTAAATTTTTATCATTTACCACTATATACTCCAGTGGCTGTAAATTTGCAGCTGATGGCGCAAGCCTTGCAGCATTTACCAAAACTTCTAGAGTTTTTTCATCTATTTTTTTTTGTGTAAATTTTCTAATAGTCCTTCTTTTAATTATGAGGCTGTACGTAGTATTTGCCATTATTTTTTCACCTTCCAAATAGTTCCTTCTTTTCTGTCTTCCAGCTCTATTCCTTTTTCCATTAAAAAATCCCTTATTCTGTCAGCTTCATCAAAATTTTTATCCTTTCTGGCTTGATTCCTTTTATCAATTAATTCTTCTATTTCCCGGCTATCAATTTCTTTTTTTTCTTTTATATCTTTTAATTCATCCCTTAAGTCAAAACCAAGCATAGATGAGAGTTCAAGTATTTGCTTATATCCAGAAGATAACCCTTCCCTTCTTTTAGCATTCATGCTAAAAGAAGGCTTTTGGATAATAGTATTGATTTCTTTTATAAAATCAAATAAAAATCCAATTGCTTTTGCTGAATTAAAATCATCATCCATTGCCATTAGAAATTTCTGCTTGCTGTCCTCGGCCATCTCCATTATTTTGCTATTCGCATTATTTTTTTCTTCTGTTTTGCCTTTTTCAGATTCCTTCAGCAAGAATAAGATATTTCTTAAAGAATTACATATTCTTTCCAAGCTTCTCTTAGCCTCATCTAACTTTTCAATGCTAAATTCAAGGGGGCTCCTGTAATGTGTTGAAAGGATATACATTTTTACTACATTATGATTATATTTTTTTAAAAGGTTTTTTAAAATCCAGTTCTCCTTCAGCCCATCTGATTTAGACATTTTTGTATCCTTGACTTCTATCATCCCATTATGCATCCAGTATTTAACAAATTCTTTTCCAGGATATGCGGCTTCCGATTGGGCTATCTCATTCTCATGATGGGGGAAAACAAGATCCAAGCCTCCACCATGGATATCTATTGTATAATTAAGAAGAGAAGTAGACATAGCAGAACATTCTATATGCCAGCCAGGCCTGCCCTTTCCCCATGGGCTATCCCAGCTCGGCTCCCCCTTTTTTGTCTTCTTCCACAGAGAAAAATCAATTGGGTTTCTTTTTTTAACCTCATATTTTTCATCAGTTTCCTGGGATTGCATTTCTTCTATCTTTTGGCCTGAAAGCTTGCCATAACCATCAAACTTGTTTACATCAAAATAAACATTGCCATCAATAACATAACCATACCCATTATCTATAATTCTTTTTATGGTCTTTATTATCTCTGGAATCATTTTAGTTGCTAAAGGCATCTCTTTAAATTCACTTATTTTTAGATCCTTTATATCCTCCATAAATGCATTTATATATCTCTCTGTAATTTTCTTAAAATCTAAGCCTTCTTTATTAGACTTATCTATTATCTTATCTTCAATATCAGTAATATTTTGCACATAATTTACCTTATACCCTAAAAACTTTAAGTAATTATTTACCATATTAAATATGATTATAGGCCTTGTATTACCAATAGAGATATAGTTATAAACTGTAGGGCCACAAACATACATATTGACTACCTTATCCTTTAATGGCTTAAAGTCTTCTTTTTTATTGCTTAAGGTATTATAAATTTTAAGGCTCACTATTTTCTCCCTCTTTATTTTTATCTTCTGATTCTTGCAGTTTTTTTTCTAAAAAATTAATTCTGGCGCAGCAATCGCTTAATAATTCATTTACCGGGTCAGGAAGATTCATTCTATGGAATTCATCAGATAATACTTTTTCTCCCCCTATTTTTACTATTCTTCCAGGTACCCCTACCACAGTACAATTATCGGGAACAGATTTTATAACAACTGCACCAGCTCCAATGATAACATTATTTCCAATATTTATAGAGCCAAGTACTTTAGCGCCAGCAGAAATAATTACATTATTCCCAATTGTGGGATGGCGTTTTCCTTTTTCTTTGCCAGTGCCGCCTAAAGTTACTCCCTGGTATAATGTAACATCATCGCCAATTTCAGTAGTTTCCCCAATAACTACCCCCATTCCATGGTCTATAAATAATCTTCTCCCTATAGTTGCTCCCGGATGTATTTCAATTCCAGTTATAAATTTAGTAAATTGCGAAAAAAACCTTGGGAAAAAAGGAATCTTATGCCTGCATAACCAATTTGAAATTCTATACCATATAATTGCATGCAATCCTGAATAAGTAATAAGTATTTCTGTGCTGCTTACAGCAGCAGGATCTCTTTCCTTGGCAACTGATATTTGTTCTTTTATTTCATTTATTAAACCCATATCAATCCATAAGACTTAAAGTTTGCTTTACTCTTTTTATACAATTGCCTATACCTAATATTTCTATAATTTTTGGTAATTCAGGCCCATGCGTCTCCCCTGTTATAGAAACCCTAATAGGCATATATAAATATTTACCTTTAATTTTTTCTTTTTTTAATTCTTCTTTTAAAATATTAATTAAATGCTTGCTTTCTTCTTCGGTTATCGAATTTTTGTCTTCAATTCTTTCCAATTTTTGTAAAAATAAGGAAATTACTTTAAAAGAAGATTCAATATTTAATATTTCAATTGCTTTTTCCTCATAGTTTCTAATCTCTGGTTCAAATAACCCTTTTATGTAATCTGGTACTTCTTTTAATGTCTTAAAATTTTTCTTATAAGCACTGATAGCTCTTTTTAATTTATTTCTAGTCCCCTTATTTTCAAATTCCTTTTTATTAATAATTTCTTTATTTAAAATAAAAGGTATTGATAAATCATATATTTGGTCATCATCTGTATTTCTAATGTGATTTCCATTTACCCATCTAAGTTTATCCATATCAAAGATAGCCGGGCTTTTGGACACATCCTTAAGACTAAACTTATCCAATATTTCATCTATTCTAAAAATTTCTTCCCCATTAGGCGACCAGGAAAGCAATGAAAGGTAATTTCCAATTGCTGTATTCATATAGCCCATGTCTCTAAATTGAGAAATCGTAGTGGACCCATGCCTTTTGCTTAATTTTGAACCATCCCTGCCTAATATCATAGAAAGGTGGGCAAATTTAGGCTTACCCCAGCCAAAAGCTTCAAACAAAAGTATCTGCCTGGCAGTGTTTGTTATGTGGTCCTCCCCCCTTAAGACATGCGATATATTCATATCTACATCATCTACAACAACTGCGAAATTGTAAGAAGGCGTGCTATCAGACTTTAAAATAATAAAATCTCCAAAAACATTTGGGTCAATCTTTATCTCATCCCTAATTAGGTCATTAAAAGCTATTTCATTTTCCCTTTCTGATTTAAACCTTATTACAAAATCCTTGCCGCTTGATAAATTTTTTTCAATTTCCTCCTTATTTAAATTTCTGCACCTATTATCATATTTCGATAATTCTCCCTTTAAATATTGTTCCTCTTTGAGTTTTTCTAATCTTTGCTGGGTGCAAAAACATCTATAAGCTAGGCCTTCTTCTAACAATTTATAAGCATGCTTTTTATAAACCTCAAGCCTATTGCTTTGCCTATAAAGTTTATCCCATTCAATACCTAACCATTTTAAATCTTTAATTATTGATTCTTCATATTCTTTTTTTGACCTTCTTTTATCCGTATCTTCAATCCTCAGTATTAATTTTCCTTTAGAGCTTCTTGCAGCAAGCCAATTAAAAAGGGCAGTCCTTGCCGTACCTATGTGCAAGCCCCCTGTTGGAGATGGTGCAAATCTAAAAATTTTAATAGTGACCTCCTATTTATTTACAAGCAGATAGAACATGCCTATTTTAACAGAACCACGCTTTGTGCTGCAACACCTTCACTCCTGCCACAAAACCCTAATTTTTCTGTTGTAGTAGCTTTTATATTTATTTGGCTAATATCTATATTTATAATCTTTGATATTCTATCCTTCATTTTATCAATATAGGGAAAGATTTTTGGCTCCTGCATGATTATAGTGCTGTCAATATTGACAATTTTCAATCCTTTATCTTTCATCTTTTTATCTACCTCTTTTAAAAGTTTTAGGCTTGAAATGCCTTTATAAGAAATGTCAGTATCTGGGAAATGTATCCCTATGTCCCCTAATCCGCAAGCTCCCAATATTGCATCCATAATTGCATGCACCAAAACATCTGCATCCGAGTGCCCGCTTAACCCCAAATGGTATTTTATTTCAATTCCTCCTAAAATTAACTTTTCGCCTTTTTTAAAAGCATGGACATCAAATCCAATTCCAACTCTCATAAAATTTTCCCTTTATTATTTTTATCTCTACTCATTATAAGTTCCGCCAAAAACAAATCAGTAGGAGTAGTAATTTTAATATTTTCATGCCTGCCCCTAAAAATTTTTACCTTATATCCAAATTTCTCTACTAAATCTGCGTCATCTGTAGACAAAAAATCTTCATCTTTTGCTTTTTTATGAGCCTCCAATATTGTTTTATAAAAAAAAGTTTGCGGAGTTTGTGCATGCCAGACTAAATCCCTTTGTATGGTTTTATCAATTATATCATTGCCCTTTATTTTTTTTATAGTCTCATAAGCAGGTGCAGCCATTATAACGCCCCTAATATCATGATCCTTTTTATTTTCCCTTATTAATTTATTTACTATCTTATCTATTTCATCCACGGTTACCAATGGCCTAACGCCATCGTGAATAGAAACTATCTCTGTGTTTTCCGGCAATCTTAATAAAGCATTAAAAACTGAACCCTGCCTGGTATTTGCACCAATAATAATTTTTGATACTTTACTTAATTTATACTTGGCTACAATTTCTTGTTTGCAAAAATCATAATAATCTGAAGGTACAACTAGATAAATTTGGTCAATTTTAGAAGAATTTTGGAAGGTTTCTAGGGTATGTGCTACTATCGGCCTACCGTACAAGTTTAAAAATTGTTTGCTTATATTACTTTTCAGCCTGGTCCCCTTGCCAGCTGCGGTAATTATTGCTACATTCATAAGAAAAATTAATTTAAATAATTCAAACCTTTATATTAAAAATTTAATCTTTGGACCACCCCTCCCTTAAAATTAAAAGGTTCATTATAAAGGTAATATTCAGAAAATTTCTTTAATTTATCATATAATGATTTTGCCCTAATTTTACCCATGCCGGGAACTTCAATTAAGTCTTCAATGCTTGCATCTAGAATATTTCTTAAATTACCGAATCTATTAATTAAATTATCTAATACAGTCTGTGGGAGCCTTCTTGCTTCAGTAACTATCCTTATGCCTTTAGGATGGACAGAAAACTCCCTTAAATTGCCTTCAACATCATAACCAAGTATTTTTGCAATATTTTCTAAATCCAATAGTTCATCTGCCGAAAGGCTGTTTATTTCATCTTTTATTTTTGCTGAAATATCTCCCTTTTTAGGGTGGGTATAGTCCTTTATTATCTTTATGCTTTCATCTACCACATTAGCCATAAGCTCTTCCACCTGCATTTTTAATAATCTGCCATCTGTCCCTAATTCATAAATATATTTTCTAACTTCCTTTTCTGTCTTCTGTACAATTGCAGACCTCTGAAGTACAGCTACTGCATCAAAAATAGTCACTAAGTCTTCAAGTTCCCTTATAGTTAAATTAAATGTTAATTGGTCCAAACCCTTTTTATACTTTTCAAGAGTTTGTAATGCCTGGTTAGCTTTAGAAAGGACTACCCTTGGCTCTTCCAGCATATATTTAATGCTGTCTATATATAGCGTTACCACGTCCCTTTTTTGAGAAATTGATATTACCAAGCTATTTGTCTGTTTTGCTACCCTTTCAGCAGTTCTATGCCTGGTCCCAGTTTCTGATGTCTCTATTTCCGGATTTGGGAATAAGTGTGTATTCGCATATAATACTTTTTTTACATCAGAACTTAATATTATAGCGCCATCCATTTTTGCTAATTCATAAAATTTTGCTGGAGAGAAATTGCATCCAATATAAAAACCACCATTAACAATTTTTAATACCTCATCAGAATCACCTACTACTATAAGGCCTCCAGTCTTGCCTTGTAAAATATACTCAATACCGGTCCTTATAGTAGTCCCCGGGGCTACCCTCTTTAAGCTTTCTAATAATAATTTCTCTTCCTGTTCTTTCATTAAACTTTAAGCATTGTTCCGTTGACTTTTTTTATATCAAAAACCATCCTATCTTCTTTGGTGCTAACCTTTATAATTTTTCCGTTCTTAACTTTGCCACTAATTATTTTTTCTGAAATAGGATCTTCAATTAAATTCTGGATGCATCTGCGCATAGGCCTTGCTCCCATTTTTTCGTCATAGCCCTTTTCTAGGAGTAACTTTTTTGCAGGCTTATCCAATTTAATGCTAATGCCCTGTAATTCAAGTTGCTGCTGTATTCTTGACATCATCAAATCAATAATACTGTATATTTGTTCTTTTTCTAATTTATGGAATACTATAACCTCATCTACCCTATTTAAAAATTCTGGCCTAAAAGCATCTTTTAATTCGCTCATTACCTTGCTTTTTATTTCATTATATGAGAGGTCTTTTCTATCTGACCTCTTAAAGCCCATAGGAGTATTTTTCTGTATTTCCCTTGCCCCTAAGTTCGAAGTCATAATAATTACCGTATTTTTAAAGTCTACTCTTCTTCCTTGTGAATCTGTTAAATGCCCATCCTCAAATATTTGTAATAATATATTAAATACATCAGGATGCGCTTTTTCAATTTCATCCAATAGTATAACGCTATAAGGCCTCCTTTTAATAGCTTCGGTTAGCTGCCCGCCTTCATCATAACCAACATAGCCAGGAGGGGAACCAACCAGTTTTGAAACTGAATGTTTTTCCATATATTCTGACATATCTATCTGTATTAAAGCTTCTTCTTTGTCAAACAAAAATTGCGCAATTGTTTTTGCTAATTCAGTTTTGCCAACTCCTGAAGGGCCTAAAAACATAAATGACCCTATTGGCCTTTTTGGGTCCTTGAGCCCGGACCTAGTCCTTCTAATAGCTTTAGAGACGGTATTTATAGCCTCGTCCTGGCCAACAACCCTTTTATGCAATTCTTTTTCCATGCTGAGCAATTTAGCAGACTCGGAGGCTGTCAGCTTATATACCGGAACTCCCGTCCAGCTTGATAGAACTTCTGCTATTTCATTTTCATCAACAACTTGTTTTTCAGTTCCGCTAAGCCTTTTATTGCGTTCCTCATATTCCTTTTTCTCTTTTAAGAGCTTTTTCTCTTTATCCCTTAATAGTGCCGCTTTTTCAAAATCCTGGGCGCTAATTGCGTCTTCTTTTTCCAGAACTATTTTTTTAATATTTCCATTTATCTCTTTTAGGTCAGGGGGTGTAACTAAGTTTCTAATCCTTACCCTGGAAGATGCCTCATCTATTAAATCAATTGCCTTGTCGGGAAGAAACCTATCTGATATATATCTATGTGATAGTTTAGCAGCCGAGGTAATGGCATCTTCAGTTATGTCAATTCCATGGAATTCTTCATATCTTTTCTTTAAACCTTTTAATATTTCTATAGTTTCATATACTGTTGGCTCGTCAACATATATTGGTTGGAACCTACGTTCTAATGCTTTGTCCTTTTCCACATATTTTCTATATTCGCTATTGGTGGTTGCGCCAATAGTCTGAATTTCGCCACGGGCTAGCATAGGCTTTAAAATACTGGCTGCATCAATAGCACCTTCTGCTGCCCCGGCACCAACTAGGGTATGGACTTCATCTATGAATAAGATAACATCTCCATCTTCCTTAATTTCCGCCAATACTTTCTTTAGTCGCTCTTCAAAATCTCCCCTATATCTTGAACCAGCAACAAGTGAGCCAAGGTCTAGAGTAAATATCTTCTTATTTTCCAAATTAGAAGGAATAGATTGCGAAACTATTTGTTGGGCTAATCCTTCAACTATTGCTGTCTTGCCAACACCAGATTCCCCTATAAGGATAGGATTATTTTTTGTACGCCTGGAAAGTATCTGCATCAGCCTTTCTATTTCTTTTTTCCTGCCTATAACTGGATCTAGCTTGCCTTCTTCAGCAAGAAGGGTTAAATCCTTTCCATACTGGTTAAGCATTTTTAAAAGCTTCCTTGGAGTACTGCTCTTATCCTTAGAGCTTTTTCCGCTCTTTGAATAAAACGGATACTTATTTAAAATCTCTTTAACTTTTACCTTTACTGAATCAAGTGTAACCCCTAAGCTATTTAAAACTCTAGCTGCTACCCCTTCACCTTCTCTAAGTAAACCTAATAATATGTGTTCGGTTCCAATATAGTTATGGCCCATCTGCAGCGCCTCGCGTAAAGATAATTCAAGAACCTTTTTTGCCCTTGGTGTAAATGGTATATGTTCATATGATTCTGATGAACCCTCTGTAACTGAATCATTTACTGCATTTCTGACATCATCTAATGTAATATTTAAACTTTTTAAAACCTTGCTTGCTATACCTTCTTTTTCATCTATTAACCCAAGAAGAAGGTGCTCAGTGCCTATGTAATTTTGCTTCAAAAATCTAGCTTCATCTTGAGCTCTTACTACAACTTTTCTAGCTCTTTCAGTAAATCTTTCAAACATTTATATCAATCCCTTTTAAAAATATTTTCTCTTATAATATTAGAACGTTTCATATCAATATAGTCAATGCTTTTAATTTTAGCCTTATCCAGGCTTTTTATATATGAATTACCAATTATATTAATTAAATAATAAAAATCAAATTCTTTTAAATTATCTAAAATTTCTAAATCAATCCCTAACCTTATTATAGAAATTAGCTCAAGGGCTTCTTCAAAAGACAGCAACCTTGCATATTTTACCACACCATAAGCCCTATATATATTATCTGTAATATCTATTAATTTATCCTTTTTTAAATAATAAATTTGTTTTTTTTCTTCTTCAATTATATTTAAACAAATTGCTTTCATTTCTTCAACTGTATCCTTATTGCTTTTTTCTAGAGTACCCTGTTTTGAAATAACAAAAAGATTTCCAACAACCTCAGAATTTTTAGTCTTATAACCGCTAATTGTACAATTTATTCTACTTAATCTCTCAATTAAGCTGTCAATTTCAGAATTTATAACCACAGCAGGCAGATGGACTACTGCAGATAAACTAAGCCCGGATCCAACATTTGCAGGGCTAGA
>JAGYOJ010000042.1 GCA_018399435.1 Actinomycetota bacterium
AAAACTTGGATAAAAAGGTAAAGAATCTAATTTTAATTGGGGAATCAAAAGAAAAATTATTTGAATGCATAAAAAAAGAAAATCACCCTTTTAATATTTTTAAAGTAGATACTCTTGGAGATGCAGTTAGCATCGGGTTAAAGGAAACGCCTAAAGATGGCATATTTTTATTATCTCCTGCTTGTGCAAGCATGGATATGTTTAAAGATTACAAGCATAGGGGTAATGAATTTAAAAAATTAATTGAATTAAAGGGAAAATGAATCCAGAAAGAAGAAAAATTTTAAGAATAAATATAGATTTTTATATTATATTTATAATAACTTTCATACTTTCTGTTATTGGTTTGATCATGGTATCCAGCGCTTCTACTGTAGTTGCTGAAAGATTATTTAATGACCCTTATTGGTTTTTAAGGCGCCAGATAATCTGGTGGGTGATTTCATTTATATTATTAATTATATCCTCAAAAATTAATTACAAAATATATAAAAAATTATCAATTTTTATTATTCTAATCTCAATTGCATTGCTAGGTTTGGTTTTAATTCCTGGAATTGGGGAAGAAATTGGCGGCTCTAAAAGATGGCTTAATTTGTGGTTTTTTAATATCCAGCCATCGGAGTTTGTAAAAATAGCCTTAGTCATTTTCTTTGCAGAAATATTAAACCGTAAATATGTTAACACCATGAAGATTAAAGATTTAATTTTTCCTGGGTTTTTAGTATTGTTGCTAACAACAGTGCTAATTTTTATGGAACCTGATCTAGGGACAGTAATTGTTATATGGTTAATTGTTTTTGCAGTATTATTAGTGGCTGGGGTTAAATTCGCCCATGTATTAGGCTTGGGCATTGTTATGGCAATAATAACTGGAATTTATTTATTGATGGAAGAATACAGGCGGGTAAGGCTTTTTGCATTTTTAAATAAAACAGCGGAATATGCTGATGCAAATTTTCAAGTCGATCAATCATTAATTGCTTTAGGCTCTGGAAATTTAATTGGCTTAGGATTAGGGAATAGTTTACAAAAATACTCTTATTTGCCAGAAGCTCATACTGATTTTATATTTGCCATACTTGGAGAAGAATTGGGTTTAATTGGAACCATGCTTGTTATTGTATTATTTTTATTGTTTGCTTTTTTTGGTATAAGGGTATGCTTGAGGACAAAAGATTATTTTGGAAGGATTTTAGCTGCTGGATTAACAATGATTATTGTTGTACCGGCACTGATAAACATATCTGTTGTTATAGGCTTGATTCCTGTTACTGGTCTCACACTGCCTTTCATAAGTTCCGGGGGTTCATCACTGATGCTGTCTATGGTAAGCGTGGGAATTCTTTTAAATATTGCTAGGCAAATAATAGTAGTTAGCAAAGACAGGAGAATAAATGAAGAGCGAAAGTAAAAAGGTCTTAATTTGTGGTGGTGGAACTGCGGGACATATATATCCTGCTATTGCCTTAATTGAATACATAAAAGAACATTACCCTGACTATAAAATTCTTTTTATAGGCACTAATAAGGGAATGGAAAATAAGTTTATACCAAAATTAAGTATTGATTTTATAAAGATAAAAGCTTCAGGTTTAAAGAGTAGCAAGAATTTTATAAACAAAATTATGATATATTTAAAATTCTTTTTTAATTTATTGCTTGGACTGTTTAAATCTATTAAAATATTGGCCTGCTGTAAGCCTGACGCTATTTTAGGCATGGGGGGATATGTTTGTGCTCCACTATTGCTTGCGGCAATAATTACTGGAAAGAAATATTATATACATGAACAAAATTTTATCCCGGGAAGGTTAAATAAAATATTTTCAAAATATGCAAAAAATATTTTTGTAAGCTTTAAAGAAACCGAAAGTTATTTTCCAGAAGCAAATGGTAAAGTTATATATAGCGGGAATCCAATTAGAAAAATCATTAAAAATTTCGATAAAAAGGCAAAAAATTACAAAAAATGGGGATTAGATAAAAATAAGTTTACCATAGTTGCTTTTGGGGGCAGCTTAGGCGCTGGAAAGTTAAATAAAATAATAATAGATTTATGTAATTATTTTGGTGATAAAAAAAATATGCAAATAGTGCTTATAGCGGGAAAACGGTTTTTTAATGATATTTTAAAAATAAAAGATAATTTAAATCCAGAAAGTGGTAAACTAAATTTTAAGATACTATCTTATGTTGAAGAGATGGATGAAATTTACAATATTGCTGATTTAATTATATCTAGGGCTGGTGCTAATACGATAGCGGAATTGATTGAGACAAAGGTTCCAGCTATACTTATACCTTTTCCTTATGCAATTGGCAATCACCAATATTATAATGCCAAATTTTTAGCTGAAAGAGGTGCCGCTATAATTATATTAGACAGGGATTTAAACTCAAAGCGTTTAATTGATAACATAGAAGGGCTAGTCAGAAATAATATGGATAATTATAAGAAATTTACCGGACGCAAAAATATTTTAAAAAATAAAAATAGTGAAAAAATAATAATTGATAATATGATAAGGAGTTAAGTTGGCAAGTCTTGAAAAGAAGCAATATTTTTTGGTTGGCATAGGCGGTGCTGGAATGAGCGCTATTGCCTTAGTTTTAAAGGGGATGGGGTTTAATGTAGCAGGTTCAGATATAAAGGAATCTCGATATACTAAAATTTTAAGAAGCGAAGGCATAGATATAAGCATTGGACATAAAAAGGAAAATATTAAAAATTTTGATTCTATTGTTTACTCGGCTGCAATTCCTAAAAGAAATATAGAACTAACTGAAGCCAATAAAAAAGGTTTAGATATTTTCAGCAGGTCAGATATTTTAGCAGAAATACTAAACAGCAAAAAAGGGATTGCTATAAGTGGAACCCATGGAAAAACTACAACTACTTCAATGGTTTCATTACTGCTTAGGGGATTAAATATGGATCCTACAATTATAATAGGCGGCGAGCTTAACGAGCTTGGTTCAAATGCTAGATATGGCGAAGGCCAGTATGTGGTAGCAGAAGCATGTGAAAGCGATGGCTCATTCTTGAAGTATAATCCCTTTATATCAGTTGTTACAAATATTGAAAATGACCATATGAATTATTACAAGAGTTTTGAAAATTTAAAAAATAGTTTTATAAAATTTATTAATAATACAAAAAAGGATGGTTATTGCATAATTAATGGTGATGAAGTTAAAATAGAAAGGAAAGAGCTAAAGCCCCGGATTGTAACTTACGGTATTAATAAAAGTAATGATATTTATGCCAGGAATATAAAGTTTAAAAATTTTGGTTCTACTTTTGAGCTAATTATTAATAAAGAAAGTGAACAAATAAGCATAAATACTAGGCTTAATATTCCAGGTATGCATAATGTAGAAAATAGTTTAGCGGCTTTATCGGTTTGTTACTGTTTAGGCCTGGATTTGATAAAAGCGTCCGAGATATTGAATTTTTTTACGGGAGTTAAAAGAAGATTTGAAAAACGGGGAGAAAGAAAAGGTGCACTTATTTTTGATGATTATGCGCACCATCCTTCAGAAATAAAAGCAACTTTAGGTGCAGCTAAAAAAGAAAAAAATAGAAGAATAATTTCTGTTTTTCAGCCACACCGCTATTCAAGGCTATCTAATTTATTAGGGGATTTTAAGGATTGTTTTGACAAGAGCGATATTTTGATAATAACCGATGTGTATGGTGCAGGAGAACAGCCATTACCTGGCATAAATGGGAAAGCTTTAGTAGACGACTTAATAGAAAATGATTTTGCAAAAAAATTGATATATATTCCAAAGCTAGATGATATAAGCTTATATCTTGATAAAAATTTAACGGAAAAAGATATAGTTCTCTTGATGGGTGCTGGTGATATTACAAGAGTAACTGATGATATTTTAAAAATAAAAAATGGAAAATCTTAAAAACTTTATTGCTAAGAATAAAAACGCAAAATTCAGTTATGGTATTTCTAAAGCCAACACTCTTGGTGTTGGTGGCAAAGTCCATTTCTATTTTATAGCTGAATCCGTAAATTTATTAAAAAAAGCTGTTAAGTTAAGCTATTTAGAGAAAGTTCCAGTAATTGTTATCGGGAGTGGTACAAATATTTTATTTAATGAAGGATTTTTAGACATTTTGCTAATAAAACTTGGCAATTATTTTAAAAAGATTGAGGTTTTTCCAAATGGTGAAATTAAAGTTGGGGCAGCCTGCAATCTGGGAAAATTTATCGTAAAAGCAGCAATCAGAGGCAGCGATTTTTCTTTTTTGGCGGGCATCCCGGGCACTATTGGGGGCGCCGTTAAGGGAAATAGCGGTACAAAAGATTTCTCTATATGTAAATGCGTTAAACGGATTGAGTATATTTCAATTGATGGAAAGTTAATGGAAATAGATATAGATAAAGACATGCATGATTATAGAAAATTATTAATAAAAAACATTTCGGTAATAACTTCTATAATTTTAAAAGGCAAAAAAGGGCATAAAAAAAATATTTTTGATAGCATTAGGCAAAGAATTAAACAAAAGAAAAATTCTCAGCCTTTAAATACCAAAAATGCGGGTTGTTTTTTTAAGAACCCTGATGGTGATTCTGCTGGAAAATTAATAGAGGAAAGCGGTTTGAAAGGCTTTAGGTATGGCGGAGCTGCTATTTCAAAAAAGCATGCTAATTTTTTAATAAATTATGATAATGCATCGGCTGAAGATATATTTATATTATCTTTGATTGTAAATGAAATAGTCAGGGATAGGTTTGGCATAAATTTACAAAATGAAGTAAAAATGATTGGATTTTCAAGATGAATATTTTAGAAAATTTTAAGGATTTAAAAATAAGAAGCAAAAAAGATTCTATAGTAGTTGGCGTATTGGCTGGCGGTATCTCTGCTGAAAGAGAGGTTTCACTAAAGACCGGTAAAAAGATTTATAATGCTTTGAGGAAATTAAAATACAATACCATGTTTATAGATCCTAAAAATAATTTAATAGAAGATTTAAAAAAGATAGATATAGCTTTCTTGGCCTTGCATGGCAGATATGGAGAAGATGGCACAATACAAGGATTATTAGAATTATTAAAAATTCCATATACCGGTTCGGGGGTTTTGGCCAGTGCGATTGTATTAAATAAATTAGCCACAAAAAAATTTTTAGAATATGAAAAAATTAAAACCCCTCCCTATGTAGGTTTAAATTTTAATAGTGAAATTGATATTAATAAAATTAAGGAAAAAGTAGAAAAGTTTTCATATCCTGCAATAGTAAAACCAAATAGTGAAGGTTCTACTATTGGAATAACTATTGTTAATAATGAAGAGAACTTGTTAAAAGCTATAGAAATTGCTGCAAAACATGATAATGAAGTAATAATAGAGAAATATATTAAAGGCAGGGAATTAACCGTTAGCATTATTGGAGATGAACCAATTGCCTTGCCTATTATAGAGATAAAGCCAAAAAGTGGTTTTTATGATTATGAAGCCAAGTATACAGTTAATATGACAGAATACATAGTACCTGCAAAGATAGATAAAAAAATTACTAAAGAAATTAAAGGCATTGGTATTAAATGCCATAAAATTTTAGGTTGTGCAAATCTCTCAAGGGTAGATTTAATATTTAGTGAAAATAATGTCCCATATGTCTTAGAAGTTAATACAATGCCAGGAATGACACCAACTAGTTTGGTGCCTAAGGCTGCGGAAGCTGCAGGCATAAGTTTTGAAGTACTAGTTGAGATTTTATTAAATAATGCCAGTTTAAAGATTGATGGCTAGAAAAAGTAAAGAAAATGAAAAAATACTAAGAAGAAGAAGGAAAATTGGCTTAAGGAAATTTTGGCAAGTGCTGAAAGCAATATTTGCTTTGCTTTTTTTGGCAGGCGCAATTTACGGTTTAAATTATTTTTATAATAGCGATTATTTTAAGGTTAAAGAGATAATATTTGAAGGTAATAGCCATTACAGTTATGAAAGTTTTAATGATATATCTAAGAAATATTTGGGAAAGAATATTTTTGAGGTCAAAAAGAAATCTCTTGAAGATAGCTTAATTATAAATTTTTATTGGCTAAAGTCTGTAGATTTAAAAAAAGTATTTCCAGATAAATTAATTATACGTGTATACGAAAGGAAACCATTTATAATTATAAATTATAGTAAAAGCTTCTATCTCCTTGATGAAGAAGGCGTAATTATTGAGAAATTAGACGGGGAGGACATGGACAATTATAATAAAATTATTGTTAAAAATGTCTTAAATTATAATCCAGACTTAGGCGATAAAATAGCAAAGAAAAATTTATTAAGCTGTGGCTATATTTACAAATCCATGGATTTTGAAACCAAGCAGTTGTTTAAAGAAGCTATTTTAGAGGGCAGTTTAGGTGAAATAGCTTTTATTACCAGTGAAAGCAAAAAGGTCATTTTTGGAAATAGCGAAGATATTGTCCAAAAAATAACAGTATTAAAAGAAATATTAAAAGATGGAATTAATTATATTATAATTGACATAAGTAATTATAATAATCCTGTAATTGTTAATTGAACCGGGGGTTTTACTTGCCTGTTAAAAACGAATATGCAGTAGCTATAGATATAGGTACAACTAAGATTGTTACCTTAATTGGAAGGATTAAAAAAAATAATGTTTTAGAAGTAATAGGTTATGGATTAGCAGGCTGTAAGGGAATTAAAAAGGGAATAGTAATTGATTTAAATGATGCCACTAAATCAATCTTAAATTCCATTGAAGCCGCAGAAAAGGCTACAAAAATGTTTGTGGACGCTGCATATATTGGGGTTACCGGTAAACATATTTCTATAATTAATAATTCTAGTGAAATAAATATAAATAATCCAAATAAAGTTGTAAGGAAGCAAGATTTGGAACGTTTACTATCCAAGGCAAATAGAATAAATATTTCTTCACAGCATGAAGTTATACATACCCTCATTAAGCAATTTACGGTTGATGATGAGAAGGGGATTGTAGACCCTGTGGGATTAGCTACAGAGAGGCTGGGTGTAGAATTACTTGTAATTTATGGATCCTCAACCTTAATTAAAAATACAGTAAATAGTGTAAAAAATACAAATATTGAAATAGAGGATGTAATATTGGAGGCATTGGCTTCAAGTGAAGCAGTTCTTACTCCTGAAGAAAAGAATAGCGGAGTCGTATTATTAGATATTGGGGGCGGCACCACTGATGTGGCTATATATAAAGACAAAAAGATGGTTTTCACTTATTGTTTGCCGGTTGGGGGCGACCTGATTACAAATGATATATCCATAGGTTTAAATATTCCTTTTTCTAAAGCCGAAGATATTAAGAAAAAGTTTGCAAATGTTGATTATAATTTTTATGAATCTTTAAATAATGTAAATATGGGAGATATAAAAATTGACAGGAATAAAGCTACTTTAAATATTAAACTCTACACTATTGTTGATTCCCGGGTTAAGGAATTATTGCAGTTAATAAAAGAAAAGATAGAAAGTTATGGATTTATGTATTCTGTTCCTTGTGGATTAGTTATAACCGGAGGGGTCTCTCAAATGAAAGGCTTAAAGACAATGGCAAATTCTATTTTTAATCTGCCTGTCCGAATAGGAGCGCCAATTGATACAGAAGGGCCATCAGAAGTTGTTAATGACCCAATTTATTCTACTAGTGTAGGTTTATTGAGGTATGCGTTTCAATTAAAAAAATTTTCTAGCGTTGAACAGTTTGAAGAAAAAAATGCAAGCCTTAGGAGCAGGTTTAGAGATTTTATATCGCGGATTTTGAAAAGCTAATATTAGGAGGGAGAAAGTGAATTTAGAATTGGATAAAAATTATTATGCAGTTATTAGAGTAGTTGGGATAGGCGGTGGGGGAAGCAATGCAGTAAACAGAATGATGGAAGATAATATAAATGGCTGTGAATTCATAGCTGTCAATACAGATGCCCAGGCTCTTATGATGTCAAATGCAGACAGAAAGATTTTAATTGGAGGTACCGGCCTTGGCGCAGGGTCTGATCCAGAAATAGGCAGGGTAGCTGCGGAGAAATCAATAGAATCAATAAAAGAAATTGTAAAAGATGCGGATATGGTATTTATTACCTGTGGCGAAGGTGGAGGAACTGGAACTGGAGCTGCGCCAGCGATTGCTTCTGTTGCTAAGGAAATGGGTTGTTTAACTGTAGCAGTAGTAACAAAGCCTTTTACCTTTGAGGGATCAAAAAGGATGGTCACTGCTGAAGAAGGCATAAAAAATTTGGCAGACAAGGTTGATACTTTAATAGTTATTCCGAATGATAAATTATTAGAAATTTCTGATGAGAATACAACTTTACTTAATGCATTCAAACTTGCAGATGATGTGCTAAAAGCAGGAATAAGAGGTGTAACCGATTTAATTACACTGCCTGGCCTTATAAATCTAGACTTTGCAGACATTAAAACCGTTATAAAAGATGCTGGTAATGCATTGCTTGGTGATGGAATTGCCTCTGGTGAGAACAGGGCTATAAAAGCCGCACAGAAGGCAATAAATAGCCCCTTAATAGAAGCTTCAATAGAGGGAGCTAAAGGAATATTATTAAATATTTCTGGAGGCCCTGACCTTAAACTTTTTGAAGTTAATGAAGCAGCAGAAATTATTAGGAATTCTACAAGTTCTGATGCAAATATTATATTTGGCGCAGTTATTGATGAAAACATTAGTGACAAAATTAAAGTAACTATAATTGCAACAGGGTTTAGCGATAAGATAATCAGCAAGGAAGCAAAAAGCAAAGAAAGTTCTAAAAAAGAAGAAAAGGCAAAGAAAGATTATGTAGAAAAAGATGCGGTTTCAAAAGAAGAAAAAGAGAAACGCCCATTAGAAGTATCGGCAGATGAGTTTAGTTCTTTAGATGATGATTATCTGGATATCCCAACTTTTTTAAGGAAAGAAAAAGATAAATAGTTTAATGTGCTTATTAAAAGAAAATGTTTTTGAAAATATATTAATATATAATGCTCCAGGATTATTAAAAAAATATGGCATTGATATTTATTTTACTTCAAGATTGGGAGGCTATAGCACAGGAGGGTTTAGCTCCTTGAATTTAGCTTTTCGTGTTGGCGATAAATTAGAAAGTGTAAATAAGAATAGGAATAAATTAAAAAAAATATTAAATATGGAAAAACCAATTCATACCTTGAAGCAGACACATTCAGAAAAAATAATATATTTAAACAGATTTACTGAAGATTATAATATCCCTCAGGCTGATGCGCTTATTACTAATTTAGAAAATATCCCAATAATGGTAATGGGGGCTGATTGTAATCTAATCTTAGCAGCAGATGTTGATAAAAAAATTATAGCGGCTATACATGCCGGGTGGAAAGGAACTAAAAATAAAATATTAGAAAAGACAATAAAGTTTTTAAAAAATAATTTTAACTCTAAAAAATTATTGTTCTATT
>JAGYOJ010000043.1 GCA_018399435.1 Actinomycetota bacterium
TAAAATAAATCCTTCCAGCCAGATCAAGGTAAATATCGTGGCAAGGGATAAAGAATCCAAAGATATATTAGAAGAAAATATAAAATATATTAAAAATTTAGCTAAAGTAGGAAACCTTGGTTTTGGCCAGGAAGTAAAGCAAAAAGGGTATATAAAAACAAATACAAACAATATAGACATATATATTTATATCCTTGATGTTGTGAACTTAGACCTTGAAATAAAAAGGATTGAAGATGAAATTAAGAAAGTGGAAAAGGAAGCTATAAAAAGCAGAAAAAAAATGACCAATCCACAGTTCTTAAAAAAAGCGCCGGAAAAAATAGTACAAAAAGAAAAAAATAAATTAGATGAGTTTAATAATAGTTTAAAACTCTTACAGGAACAACTCAAAAAAATGCAAAACATCAGTTAAAAGAGTGGGATTGTGAAATTTAGGCAGGTTTCTAAATATCTGGATGATTGTCTAATTTTTGGCATCAAGCCAAGCCTTATTAGAATTCAAAAAATTTTAGAGCTATTAGGAAATTCCCACAAGAGAAGAGATTTTATCCATATTGTGGGGACTAATGGGAAAACTTCTACTGTTACCATGGCAGCTAATATACTTCATTCCCAGGGCCTGAGCTGCGGGTACCATATCTCGCCCCATATCAGTAGCTATACAGAGAGGTTCTGGCTTAATGGAAAAAATATTACTGAAAAAGATTTTTGTTCTATTTTTGACAAGCTTTACCCTTACATAAAAAAGGTAAACACCCTAGACTTAGGGGGGCCAATTACCCAGTTTGAAATCCTAACTGCGATGAGTTTTTTGATTGCAGATGAATACGGCTTAGATGTCCTTGTGATGGAAGCCGGAATGGGCGGCAGGTGGGATGCAACCAATGTGGCCGACGCTTTGGTTGTAGGTTTTACTGGAGTAAGTTTAGAGCATACGCAAATTCTTGGAAATAGCATAGAAGAAATTGCAGAAGAAAAAGTAGAAGTTATAAAAAGGGGGGCAAGAGTTGCCACCCTTGCAAGAAAAGAAGAGATTATAAGAATTATTAAAAAAAAGGCGCTTGATACCGGTTCAAAGCTTTATCTATATGGGAAAGATTTTTTTATAGAGAAAATAGAAGATAGGGCTTTTGGCTATAATTTAGATCTAAAAGGCATTAAAGGCAGGTACTGCAACCTGGCTTTAAATATGGCGGGAAAATACCAGGCCCAGAACCTTCTTTTAGCCATAGTTTTATCTGAATTATATTTAAGCCTAAAGGATAAGGCTTTAAGTGCGGGCAGCTTAAAAGAAGCAGTAAACAGGATAAAAGTAAAAGGTAGGTTCCAAATTATAAGGGAGGAGCCAATGGTTATTGCTGACGCTTCACATAATCCTGAAGGAATTTCAAAATTTTGTGAAAATATAGAAGAGTATTTCAAGAATAAAGGCAAAATTATTATCTTTTCAGTTTTAAGGGATAAAAATTATAAGGAAATGATTGAGAGGGTTGCAGAGGTAACAGATACCCTTATACTTACCTCAAGTGAAACTGAAAGAAGCCTTGATATTGATAAATTAGAATTTGAGGCTTTAAATATATTAAAAGAGAAAGGAATTAAGATAAGAGAAATATATAAAATTAATAATATCAAAAATTCATTAAATTTTGCTTTAAATATCGCTAAAAGTAATGATATTATATGCATTACTGGTTCAATAACTAATTTGGAGCATGTAGTATAATAATATTTAAAAATTAATCAGCTTATTTGGAGGATATATGGACTTGTTTGAATATTTAAACAATATCGTCGATTTTTTTAAAAATCCAATCTGGGGTTATTTAATTAGGGGGATTATTTTTCTATTAATATTGATTTGGCTGTCATTTGTATACTGGACATATAGGGATGCAAAGCTCAGGAATACAAGTGCTATTTTCTGGGCTATAGTAGTTTTTGTATTGAATTACTTGGGCTTAATTCTTTATCTAATATTAAGGCCCCCTGAGTATATTGACGATGTCCTAGAAAGAGAGCTTGAAATAAGGAGAATGGACCAGCTACTTAATGAAAAGGTAGAAAGATGCCCTGCATGCGGCAAACCGGTAAGCAAGGATTTCTTAATATGCCCATACTGCAGAAAGAAACTTAAAAACTCATGTATTAATTGCGACAAGCCTCTTCAGCTGGATTGGAAGGTTTGCCCTTATTGTAAAACTACGCAATAGTATGGAGGATTAATGATTAATTGCAGGGATTGCATTCATGATTGTTCAGGAGCTGGAAAAAATGAAAAAAGCTTAATAATTATTAAGCCGGATGCAGTTAGAAAAAAATTAATTGGTGAAATTATTTCCCGTTTTGAGCATGAAGGCTTTTTAATTGAAAACATGAAAATGGTAGAAATTAACAAAGAGCTTGCATCAAAACATTATGGCGAGCATAAAGGGAAAGATTTTTTTAATAAATTAATAAACTATATCACCTCTGGTTGTTCTGTTGCCATGGTAGTTTCAAGGGAAAATGCAATAAAAAGAGCCAGGGAAATGATGGGGACGACAGATTCAAGAAAGGCTAAAAAAGGCACAATTAGAGGAGATTTTGGTGAAGATGTAACTATTAATGTAGTGCACGGATCTGACTCAGAAGAAAGCGCAAAAAAGGAAATAAAATTATTTTTTGGTTAAAAATATAGGTTAAGGTGCATATTTATGAAAAGAAGAGGTGTAGTAGTATTTTTTATAGTTCTGGCAGGGGGAATAATTGGGGCCATATTAGGCCATGTTTTAAGGGAGACGATTCCCATATTGGATAAAGGCCTTAAAGTAGGGACAGATTCTTTAAGCCTTAATCTGTACTTAATAGATTTAAGTTTTAGCATTCATGTTAATATAACCTTAGGGGCTATAATAGGCTTGTTATTAGCCTTTTTGCTTGCTGATGTTGGAAGAAGAAAATAAAAAATTTATTTTAGCTTCAGCTTCCCCAAGAAGGAAGGAAGTAATGGAACTTTTGGGCTTAAATTTTACTGTAATGGAGCCCAGGGGCTTAAAAGAGGTAGAGCTGAGAAAACCAGATGAGACAGTAATTGAAAATAGCATAAAAAAAGCTGAAAATATTTTTAATAATTTAAAGGCTAGAAATAGCTATATTATTATAAGTTTTGATACAATAGTATATATGGATAATAAATATTTTGGCAAGCCAAAAGACTTATTGGAAGCAAAGCAATTTATAAAAAGTTTTTCAGCAAGAGGCCATGATGTGGTTTCAGGGGTATGTGTCTTTGATGCAAAAACAAAAAGATATTATACTGATTTTGAGAAAACGCGGGTTGAATTTAAGAAATTAAGTGAAAAACAAATAGAAAATTATCTAAAAAAAGAATATGTTTTTGACAAGGCCGGCGGATATAATATTGGCGGTTTTGGTTCAGTTTTAGTAAGAAAGATTGACGGGTGCTTTTATAATGTTATTGGAGTGCCCTTAACAAAATTAGTAAGCCTTTTAGAAAAGGTTAATTATAAAATTTTATAAACCAGAAGGAGCTGTAGATGTTTGAATTTTTTCTAAATATTATTGGTAAAGATATGGGTATTGATCTTGGCACTGCTAATACGCTGGTCTATGTTAAAGCAAAAGGTATAGTATTGGAGGAACCTTCTATTGTTGCTATAGATAAAAATAGCAAGAGCATATTAGCAGTTGGTAAAGAGGCTAAAAGGATGGTGGGAAGAACTCCTGCCAATATAGTGGCCATTAGGCCCTTAAGGGATGGAGTAATTGCTGATTTTGATACTACTGAGAAAATGCTCAGGTATTTTATACAAAAAGTCCACCGTAATTTTGGGATAGCCAGGCCGAGAATTGTAATATGTGTGCCCTCAGGCATAACCCCTGTTGAGAAGAAAGCGGTAATTGAAGCAACTGAGCAAGCAGGGGCCAGGGCCGCTTATATAATTGAAGAGCCCCTGGCTGCAGCTATTGGCGCAGGCTTGCCAACTGATGAACCTACCGGCAGCATGGTTGTAGATATAGGCGGCGGCACATCAGAGGTAGCCGTTATCTCTCTGGGAGGCATTGTAGTTAGCCAGTCCCTTAGAATTGGCGGAAATGAGCTTGATGAGGACATAACTTATTATTTAAAGAAAGAGCATAACCTGCTGTTGGGAGAGAGAACAGCAGAAAAACTAAAGATGGAAATAGGTTCAGCTTTTCCATTAGAAAATGAAGAAAAGATGGAAGTAAACGGCAGGGACCTGGTAACCGGATTGCCTAAAACCATAATAGTTACCAGCCAGCAAATAAGAAAAGCTTTAGAAAAGGGAATAAATGACATGATTAATGCCATAATCGAAGTTTTAGACAGCACGCCCCCTGAATTATCTTCAGATATTATGAAAAGGGGTATAGTTTTAACTGGAGGCGGGTCTTTGCTTAAAGGGCTTACAGAAAGAATTAGCAGGGAAACTCACTGCCCTGTATATCAAGCTGAAAATCCCCTGGCTTCCGTAGCTTTAGGCGCCGGCAAATGTGTGGAAGACTTTAACAGGTTAAAAAGGTATTTGAAATTTTCAAGGGAATAAATATTAGAACAATGTTTAATGGTATTTTTAAATAAAAAGTTTCGGAATATTGTTGTTTTTGTAGTTATTATTGTCCTTTGTATCATTGTTATAACTGTAAGCTTTAGAAACCTGGACTTTGTAAATAATATAAAGTCTAATATTTTAGATTTTTTTAAGCCTGTCCAGGAAAAGGTATTTACCGCTTTTTCGCCAGTTATAGGTTTTTTTAATGGTATCAGGGATTACATAAATCTGCGTGGAAAATATCTCAAGCTTCAGGAAGAAAATGCAGCCTTAAGGCAAAAATACGTAGATAATATAAATTTACAAATTGAAAACAGTTCTTTAAGGGAATTATTAAAATTAAAAGAAAGAAATGATTACAAAACAATAGCTGGCAAAGTTATTGGGTATAACCAGAGCAATTGGCAATCTGAAGTTATTCTTAATATAGGCAAGAATGAAGGTGTAGAAGAAGGCATGGGCGTTATAAATGAATCCGGCCTTCTGGGAGTTGTAAAAATTAGCGGGGACAAATCTTGTACTGTAAGGCTTTTAAATGACCCCCAGTCAAATATTGGATGCAGGATTCTGACTTCAAGAATATTAGGCATATTGGAAGGCGACTCAGAAGGGCATTTATTTTTAAGGCATATTCCTAAAGACCTAAACATATTTTTAGGAGACATTATTATGACCTCTGAATATAGTGAAGATATCCCAGGAGGAATAATAATTGGCAGAATAAAATATGTGGAGGAAAGAATGGGCGAAGCTTACCAGGAAATAGAAGTGGAGCCTTTTGTTGATTTTAAAAATCTTGAATATGTAATGGTAATAAGGGAAAAATGAAATTATTTAATAAAATTATCCATTTTGTAATTCTTATAATTTTCTTAATAATACAAGTTGCTTTTGCAGAGTACTTGGGCATGTATTCTGTAAGCATAGACCTTATTATGGTAACTGTGGTTTGCATAGCACTGGTAGATGGTATGACCATAGGGATGGCCATGGGTTTTATATCCGGCTTAGTTTTTGATTTAATGGCAGGAAATATTGTAGGCATAAGCTCTTTTCTTTATACCTTAAATGCTTTTCTGGCTGTAAAGGTTATGGATTTAGGCATTAAAAAAATGGGAGCTTCTCTTGCCCTTATAATATTTCTAGTAACTGAAATTAATATATTTATTGAAGGGCTGCTTAGGTATTTATTTAATTTTAATGTAGATGTGGCCCAACTTGGAAGGGATATTTTAATTAGGCCATTGTTTAGCATTGCATTAGTTTTTTTAATTTTTCCAATTATAAATTTGGGGCAAAGAAGAAGATGGGTTTTGGGGTTCCGAAATGAAGAAGAGAATTAAAATAGTTATATATTTTTTAGCGCTGGCAATCATAGTGCTATCGGTAAGGCTATATTTCCTGCAGGTTATGAGCGGTCAGCTTTATGCGGAGATGGCACAGGAAAATATAGTAAGGACTAAAAGCGTGCCTGCACCCAGGGGAAATATATATGATAGAAATGGCAATTTACTAGTAAAAAGCGTGCCGGTGCCAGCTATTTCAGTAGAGCCCTTGGTTGTATTGGAAAATGAAAAAGTGCTGGAGACTTTAAGCCGGGAGCTTGATATAGGGTATGACAAATTGGTAAGCAAGCTTTCAAGCGTTAATATGTCTTATCTTGATAGGGTTATATTAGACCATGACATAAGTGATGAAACTCTCGTCTATTTTAAGGAAAATGCCAATAACCTGGTGGGCGTAGAGGTAATAAATATTTTTTTGAGGCAATATAATTATAGCTCATTGGCTTCCCACATATTGGGTTATACTGGCGAGATAGATGAAGAAAAGCTTGAATCTGGAAAATATGATACATATGAGGGAGGAGACCAAATTGGAATTAGCGGCATTGAGCAATCTTATGAAGATATACTAAGGGGATCCAAAGGCAAAGTCACCTATGAAGTGGATCCTTTGGGAAGGCCTGTAAATATAATAGAAAAGATAGATTATATTGCCGGAAATGATGTTTACTTAACTATTGACATAGAAATACAAAAGCAAGTTGAAGAGATTCTTTACCAGGCTATCCAAGAGAGAAGGGAACTGGCCCCGGAGGATGGCGAAGAAAATTTTAGGGTGCCAGGAGGGGCTGTGGTTATTCTTGAAGCTGCTACTGGAGAAATTGTTTCTATGGCAAGCTATCCAACTTTTAATCCGGAAATGTTTATTGGGGGAATATCAGAAAATGATTGGCAGTATTTAAATGAGCCAAAAAATCATTACCCTTTAAATAATAGGGCAGTTATGTCCTATGCCCCGGGATCAACTTTTAAAATAGTAACAGCTTACGGTGGCTTGACCGAAGAAGTAATAAATGAAAATTCTACAGTAACCTGCACGGGCACATGGTATGGCCTGGGAAGGAACTATCCAAAATTATGCTGGAAAAAAAGTGGGCATGGCACCCTTAATATTTATGGCGGAATAAAAAATTCCTGCGACAGTTACTTTTATGAAATTGGCTATAGGCTGTTTGCAAAGAATAAAAATGAGAATGAATTACTACAAAAATATTCAAGGCTTTTTGGCATGGGCTCTGAAACCGGAATAGACCTTCCATATGAGGACAAGGGAGTAGTCCCGGACAGTGAATGGAAAAAGGAATATTTTAAAGAACAAGTTGAAAAAACTGTCTGGTATCCAGGCGATTCAGTTAATATGGCTATAGGCCAGGGCGATTTACTGGCTACCCCCCTCCAGTTGGCCCAATCCTATATGATTTTAGCTAATAGGGGAATGTATTATTCTCCGCATCTGGTGGAAGAAATTAAGGATTATAAAGGGGAACTGGTTTTAGAAATGAAAGGGGAGAATTACAAGGATATAAATTTAAATGAAGAATATGTAGACATGATTGAGAAAGGGTTAAAGCTAGTTGTAGATGAAGGCACGGCAGCTTATAGGTTTTACCAGTTCCCAATAGATGAGATACCAATTGCAGGAAAAACTGGCACAGCAGAGGTAGCGGGCAAGCAAGACTTTGCCTGGTTTGGAAGCTATGCCCCAATAGGCAATCCTAAATATGTAGTAGTCGTAATGCTTGAAGAGGCTGGGGGAGGCTCTAGTGCAGCTGCCCCTATAGCTGAAGATATATATAGAATATTATTTAATATTGATTGATTTCATGTTAGATTATGCTGAAAACGGAAAAAAAGAAAATAAGATAAGGTTTGATTTTATACTTTTTTTTGCAGTCCTTATCCTGGCAGGCTTTGGATTATTGATTATTTACAGCGCTACAAGGTATAGCTTGCCCGGCGGAATAAATGATCCAGCCTATTACCTTAAAAAACAAGCATATTGGGTAATTGCTGGGTTGGCCTTATTTCTTATTGTACAAATATTAAGCTATAAGAAGCTTAAAAAATATTTTTGGCTTTTGCTTATACTAAACCTCGGCCTGCTTATATCTGTGCTTTTGCTTGGCTATGAAGTCCATGGCTCAAAGAGCTGGATAAACCTTGGATTTTCTTCATTTCAGCCTTCTGAAATATCTAAGGCACTAATGGTTATAACTGTGGCTGCCCCCCTTTCTAAATGGCGGGGTGAAAAAGAAAACAGTATTGGATTTAAAAAGGTTATTATCTCAACAATTATTGCCTTATCCTGCATAGGGCTTGTAGTTATGCAAAATGATATTGGGACTGCTTTAATTTTTTACCTTACTTTTATGGGAATGATTTTTGTTTCTGGGGCAAACTTATTCTATTTCTTCTCACTGCTTGCATTAAGCGCCGGCGGAGTATTTTTAGGCATTAAATTAGACATAATCAAGCAATACCAGCTGGACAGGATATTGGTCTTTTTAAAGCCTGGCGTGCAAGAAGGAGGAGTGGGCTATAATCTTTACCAGTCAAAACTCGCTATAGGCTCGGGAGAGCTATTTGGGAAGGGGCTTTTTTTAGGAAAACAAACAAACTTGAGTTATGTGCCTGAACACCAAACCGACTTTATTTTTTCAGTAGTGGGGGAAGAGCTCGGATTTGTAGGCGGGTTTTTTGTAATTGGGCTATTAGGAATTATCATCTGGAGGTGTTTAACCATTGCCCACAAAGCTACTGATGCATTTGGCAGCCTGGTTGCATCCGGAATTGCCTTTATACTCCTAAGCCAGGTAGTTATAAATATTGGTATGACTATAGGAATCATGCCAATAATAGGCATTCCACTGCCTTTTTTAAGTTATGGGGGCTCAAATCTTGTAAGCATGTTTATAGGGATAGCTGTTGTGGAAAATATATATAGAAATAGGGAATTAAGGAAATATCATGAAATTGCATATGAGGAATTTGATTAAATTATGGATTATTTAAGCAATAAAGATTTAGAAAAATTATTAGAAGGCATCCAAAAGCCGGGAAGGTATATTAATAGTGAAATAGGCACTAAAAGCAAAACTTTAGAGGAGATAAAAGAAATAGATGAGCCAGTATTAACTTGCCTTGCATTTCCTGACATATATGAAGTTGGCATGCCTAACCTGGGCATACAAATACTTTATGAGATTATAAATAGCAGGAAAAGGTTTAGCGCAGAAAGGGTGTTTTCTCCATGGGCAGATTTTGAAGAAAAATTAAGAAAGAAGGATGTTAAGCTTTTTTCCCTTGAAAATAGGATATTTATAAAAAACTTTGATTTGATAGGCTTTAGCCTATCCCATGAGCTTTTATATACCAATCTTTTAAATATATTAGACTTATCAGGAATAGAAAAAGACAAAGAAAAAAGGGAAGCAAAATTTCCACTGGTATGCGCGGGAGGGCCAGCTACTGTAAACCCCGCCCCATTATCCAAGTTTTTAGATTTTTTAGTAATTGGAGAAGGCG
>JAGYOJ010000044.1 GCA_018399435.1 Actinomycetota bacterium
ATTCTCGTGTAATTGTAAAAGTGTTCCAGGCCTGTCTAAAGTAGGTGGATGCATGCATGCTATTCTAAAACTAGCCAATTGCCAGTTTAGGTCGCCGCCATCACAATAAATTTCTATCCCTTTTGCGCCCATTATTGGCTTCATTCCAATAGTTACTGCTTTTGGTGGAAGACCGTAGCTATTTCCCCCAATTCCACAAATACTATTTATTACAAAAGTATCTGAATTTAGCTCAATTACCCTGGTCCTGGAATTTAGAAATTTTTCAATGCTCATCCTTCTATAATAAGTGTCAAATGGCTCATTAAAAGCTATGTGTCCATGGTATCCCAATCCGCCATAGCAAACATCAATGCCGCCAAGTTCCTCGATTTTTTCCTGGTTATAATCCAGGTCATAAGGGTTTGGCCATATAATCTGGTTTTCATTTAAATTTAGGCTGCCATCTATCAGGCTAAAAAGATTTTTTTTCATATAGCCCCTAAAACTCATGGGATGGCTCTCATCTATCAGTCTGCCTTCCCAGTCAAGGTATTCATCCATAAAGAATATCCATAAATTATCAAGTTTGACCTTTTCATCATTTAAAATATAAGCAAGAATAGGATATTGAGGGGTAGGGCCCACGGGCAGAATAATTTTAGTGTTTTTATTTTCTTTATTATTTGAAATTATGGCATCCGCAATTGACCTTGCCATCTTCTTATATAATGAATTTTGGTCATCTACTATTTCTACCCCCACATTAGACCAGCCTCTTATTTCATTTACCGGCATTGTCATAATTTTCTCAAAATCTTTATCGCTTACGGTTTGGTGCGTGACAGTTCCTTTAATCTTGCCCATTGATTTCCTCCTATCGCATATTCTAAAATTTAACTACAGAATTCTCCTTAGAAGACTCAACTGCTGCTAGTGCAAGCTTTAATGCTGATCTTCCGTCTTTAAAAGTTGCTTTTTTAATCTCTTTATTGTTTTCTGTACAATCAATAAAATACTTACATTCAAGCAGATAGGCATCTGTTTTGTCTACATCCAGTTCATCAATTGCACCATCTTCCCTGTAAATAGTAAGTTTTGCGCCCTGGGCACGTTCTTCTATATTTTTTCCTGCCCTAAACACCCATTCAATAGTGCCTTTTTCACATAATATCCTGAGTATCATTGTGAAAGGGAAAGCGCCTTTAAATGCCCATCCTCCCTCTGCAAGGGCTGAAACACCATTTTTAAATTCAAGGTTCGTAGCCACATGTACAAGGCCGCCTTTTTCCATTTCCTCAGGATTATAAACGCCCTGGGCTTTAACAAATTTTGGCTCGCCAAAAACCCATTGCAGATAGTCAAGGTCATGTATGTGAAGGTCTATAGCGGCACCGCCGCTATACTTTTCATTAAGGCCCCAATTATTTTGGTGCCAATCTGGAATAACTGCTAGCCTTTCACAAAATCCATGTAATGGTTTTCCAAGCTGCCCGCTTTCAATTACTTCCTTTGCCTTTATATATTCTGGCCAGAACCTTACAACATGGCCAACTATTGCTTTAACATTATTTTCTTCTACTACTTTAATCATCTTGTCTGCATCATCTAATGATAGTGCCATTGGTTTTTCACAAAAAATATTCTTTTTTGCCCGTGCTGCCTTTTCTACTATTTCTGGATGCAAAAATGTTGGAACACATACATCTACATTATCTATTTCTTCTTTATCCAAACACTGGTCTAACTCAGCATAATATTTTGCATCATTAGCCGAAGCCAATTCCTTACCCTTTTTTTCAACCTTGTCTACTACAGCAACCACATTTGCATTATCAATTTGTTTATATGAATCTGAATGTATTTTTCCAATAAATCCAGCGCCAACTATTGCAATATTAACCACTTTTAACCTCCTTCTGCAGATTTTTAAACATAATTATATTCTTTTAAGAAATCATATGATTTTTTAACAGCCTCATTTATCTCTTCCAGGCTATGCTCTTTTCCATCAAATTCGATTTCCACGCTAATAGGCCCTGAATAGCCTTTTACAGAATCAAATATTTTTTCGAAATCAACTACCCCTTCGCCTAAAGCAGGAAAATTCCAGTCTTCCTTTTTTCCTGAACCATGATCTTTTAAATGAAGGTAGCCCATGTAGGGCAGTGCAGCCTCTATATCTTCTTCAGGCCTTACCCCTCCATAAAATATAACATTTGACGTATCATAGTTTAGCTTCACATTAGGATGGTCTATTTTTTTTATAACCTCTACTCCTTTTTGGGCAGTATTTAGCCAATTCCCATGCATCTCAAGACATATAGTAACATCTTTATCCTTTGCATAATCTGCTAGCTCAGCTATATCACTGTAAAACTTCTTCTCATCATCAGAATCTTTTACCTCTCCTGCATCTGTTGTTATATAGCTGACATTTGCCCGTGAAGTAAAATCTATAACTGCTTTATAATTTTTAACTGTATCTTCTTTCATCATCCTTGTGTGAGCTGCCACGCATTGAAGGCTAAGCCCATATTTTTTGCATACTTCAAGGACTTTTTTCTCATCGCCTGGCTTCATGTCTTCAGGCTTTGGATGTATATGTTCAAAAAAACCTGGACAGGTTGCAAGTTCTACATATTTAAAGCCTGCCCCCGATATTCCTTCCAAAGCTTCTTTTTGCCCGTAATTTGGATATGTTGAAGTAACTACTCCTACTGTGTTTTTCATTATTGTCTCCTTTCATATATTAACTTTTATGGCAATACTCTTTTAGTTAACCCCTGGGGATACATTTTATGTTGCACGAAACCTTCTGCATATTTAACTGCTGCCTGAAATCCCCTGAATTCTGCTACTGTCTTTATAAAATCGGGCGCTTTGCAATTGTGCATTTCCTCTAGCCAGCCAAGCTGTGACTGCATTTTTAGCATCATCTCTATTTTTGTATCCATGGTGTCTGTTATGTCCACATATTCCTGTGGCTCAAATTTAATTCCTGCTAAATTGTCCATGTAATATAGATATGGAAGCTTAGTTGAAGCATCATACTCTGTTTCCCATAACTTAAGATTTGCAAGATAGCTTGCTTCAAATACCAGCTTGCTCGTATTTACATGGTCAGAATGGTAATCATTTGGTGAATGGGTAATTATAAGGTCTGGGTCTGCCTGCCTTATTACATCAATAATTTTTTCCCTGGATTTAATATCTACCACCACCTCTCCGTCTGATATCCCAGCCCACAAGGGCGTTGCACCAATGACTTTGGCTGACTCTTTTGCTTCCTTATCCCTAATTTCCGCAATTTCTTCTGATGTATGTTCCATGCTTCCTTTATTGCCGTCACATACATGGCACATATATACTTCACTGCCTTCTTTAGCAAAACGTGCTAGTGTCCCAGCACATAGAATTTCAAGGTCATCTGGGTGAGCTCCTATTCCCAATACCTTCATTTTTATCATCTCCTCTATGTACACGTCATTTTAAAAATATTGCTAATTACTGTTGCTATAACTATACTACACTAGAAGGATCTGTTGTGTATATGCTGATACCCCAACAATATTAATGACATTATAAATTACCCCTAAAAGAAGAACATCAAAAAAAGCGGCAACAATGCTTCCCCTGCCTCCTTCAAAAGTAATGCCGCCAATTATGGCTGCAGCTAATGCTTGAATTTCCAACCCCATACCGCTATCTAGAATATCTTTTTGTTTATTAATTAAAGTATCCATATTCTTAATTCAATATTTCCTGTTCTATTTTATAAGGGAATTCTCCTACCAGTAATGCTTCAATTGCCATAAAAGATGCTCCAAGCACCCCGGCATCCTCACCTAGTGAAGACAGTTTAATAATAGGAACCATATAAGGGATAGTTCTTTTTAACTGTTTTATGAGAGGCTTTAAGAATAGCTTTTTTACTCCGGGTAGATTAATAATGTCCCCTCCGATTACAACTATTTCTGGATTAAGTAAAAAAATTGAATTAGTTATGGAAACAGCTAAAAACTTTACCATTTGCCCTATAATCTCTTTAGCAACATAGTCGCTTTCAAATGCCGCTTCACAAACAATTTTTGAGGTTAATTTAGATATATCATTATCAATTAAGTCTAAAATTTTAGTTTCTCTTTTATCTTCAATAGCCTTTAATGCTGACTTTTCTAAAGATTTAACAGAGGCAAATTTTTCCAAAAACCCCTTATTTTTTATTTTAAAGCCAAGATTTTTATCATTAATTATAGTTAAGCCTACTTCTCCTGCCGCACCGAAATTACCCCTTATTAGGTGATTGTCTATTATTATTCCTGAACCTATGCCATTGCCAATCTCAATAAAGAATATATCATTATATTTTTTGCCTTCACCGTAATTCTTTTCAGCTAAAGAAGCTAAATTAACATTATTTTCTGTATAAACAGGTACATTAAATTTCCTGCTTAAAAGGTCTTTTAAATTAATCTTTTTCCAGCTTCCATATAAGGGCGCGCTAATTATTTTACCGCTAGCTGCATCAATTACTGCAGGCACCCCAATACAAATTCCCTTCAGCGTATTTTTATCTTTATAATCATCTAATATATTTTCAATATCTTTAACCAGTTTATCTACAATATCCTTGCTGTCATCTATTTGTGATCCCCAGTATCTTTTTAATATCTTATTATTTAAATTGCTTGCTACGGCCCTAATTTTTTTCCTGGCCAAATCAATTCCAATTACTAAACCTTTCTTTTCATTAACTTTTACCAGGGTAGGCCTTTTACCGGTTTTTGTCTTAGCTTTATCAGTTTCTATGACATAACCATCTTCTATAAGTTTTTCTATAACCCGGGATACTGCAGGAGCGCTTATATCTAATTCCCTTGAAATTTCTGCCCTAGACATTGGGCCCCTTTTTCTAAGATAGTTAAAAATTATTGACAGGTTTATTTTATTTTGTAATTTGGAACTCGCAGTTTTAGAAAAATTAAGTGTTTTATACATAATTAATTACTTACTGTTATTAACTAAATATAATGTACCATAAAAATGCCTGCAATGTAAATAGAAAAGAAACCAGTTAAAAAATTATTACCTATCTTTTCCCCTTTTTAAAAACATATTTAAAAAAAGATACGATATAGCCTGATTTCCATACTATTAGCTTACAATTTTTTAAGGCAATATTTTTTCCGATTGCTTTGCCCCCTACTGTAAGGGAGGCAATAAAGCCAGTAATAATCACACTTAATATAGTTTTTTCAAGATTTAGGTTATTAGACATTAATTTAATAACTATGCTTGCGCCTATAGCGCCGCTTACAATTCCAGTAATGTCACCAATAACATCATTACAAAAACTTGCAACCCTGTCTGCATTCTTTATTAAGCTAACGCCTTCCCTGGCCCCCTTTATCTTTTTTGCAGCCATAGCATTTAAAGGCACGACCGGGCAAGCAGTAACGGCTACACCTATTAAATCAAAAAGGACCCCAATAAACACTATAATTATTAAAATAATTAATGCAGGTGTTATATTAACATTTATGATTAATGTTTCCGAAATAAGACTTAATGCTATTGCTAGCACAAAAGTCCATGAAGTAATAACTATAATCCAGTTCCTTATATTATTACTGGATTTTTTTTCTTTTGCCAATCCTAATTCCCCCAAAAAAGATGGTAATACAACAGGTAGACTTTGCGGTTTAGGTCCAGTAGGATTTCCCAAATGGATACTAATGCCTTAGCATTAGAGGTTTCCCTTTAAATCCATTTCCATAGCGTCACCGCATACGGGACTGGATTGCCACTAAAACCACACTGTAATCCCTGCTATACCTCTACTTAAGAGCAGTCTAGGAGCTTTCCTCGACAGACTCACCTATCACTAGCCTCTTTTGCAAAAATAAGTTTCGGCATAAAGCCTTCCCCCTATCCCACGCAAGGCAGGCTACGCTACAAAGCTTTTGACTTTGTAGGGCACCTCTAGGTGCAACGGTTCCTTATATACACCTAAAGTTTCCGCGGAAGCTGGGTCTACGCCCACATGCCATTGTGGATCGCCCTTCTTCCTTAACCCCCAAGACCAACCCCCGACTGGGCGTCAGCAGCCAATCTCAGGGACTTCACCTATACGCCCTTGACGGATTTTTAGCCCCGTCTTCATGATAGATTTGCTGACTAGAATACTGCACCATCTTTTAATTTTCAAATCAACATTTTATAATACTTATAACATAGCCTAAAATATTTCTCAACTTTATTCTTTTTTAAAACTATTCATTAAATGGGAGCTTAATACCCTTAATCCCCTTCTTTTTAAAATTTTCTATTTTTTCTTTTGCTTCTACTATTTTATCTTCTAACTCCGCTATTTGGCTTTCTATCTTTTCTTTTCCCTCTCCCTTAGCATCTTCTAGCTTTTTTTTTAATTTTAAAATATTTTCATCCCAGTTCTTTATATCCCCATTTAATCTTTTTATAATCAATTCTTTCTTATCCATATCGACCCCTTTGTAAAATTAACAATTTTCTATCATTATTATTTTCCCTTATATGTTTCAATATATCAATAAACCCACAATTAAATGCTTTTTTATAATAATAAAAATAACCCATTAATTTTTGTTTTATTCCATTTTTTATGATACTTTTCAATCTGCTATAATTAGTATATATGAAAAAGAATAAATTAGTCATATTGGGTTCAGGAACTACCGCAATTTCTTCTAATAAGGTTTACCGGGATTGCTTCTACTGCTTTCCGGCAAAAAAATACTAATTGATCTAGGCTCTGGAACGCTTTACAGGCTTTCAAAAATTGGATATAAAATCGACCAAATTAACATATTGGCTATTACTCACAACCATCCCGATCATTTAGGAGATTTTCTTGCTTTTCTCCATTCAATAAAATGGGATCCAAGTTTAAAGAAAGAGAAAGAAATAGCTGCATTTATGCCCAATTCAGTTTATCAATATTATAAAAGCATTATTAAGTTTTATGGGGACTCTATAAAGCCTGACCAAAAAGATTTTTCATTTAATATAGAAAAAGTTTCCAACAGCATTTACGAAATTGAAGATATTATTGTAAAAACAATATTAGTTGAACATACAAAAGACAGTGTTGCATACAGGTTTGAATATAAAGGCAAATCTATTGTTTATACAGGCGATACAAGCCTCAATTTATCTTTAATTGAGCTTACAAAAAAATGCGATTTGCTTATTTCCGAATGCTCTTACCCAACAAACAGAAAACAGGAAGGCCACATTTGCCCAGAAGATATTAAAATACTAATAGAAAAAGCAAGGCCAAAAAAAATAATAATAACCCATGTGAATCCTAATTGGTCGGAAGGGGGGGAGAGCTTAAAAATCTAATATCAGAGAAATACTTTTTAGCTAAAGATTTTTTAGAAATAGGGTTTTAGAATTCTATAAATAGACATGGTTTAAAAGTCGTTATAAAAAAATTTTTTATAACAAATTCCAACTACCATTAAATATATTTATTTTAAAATGGTATAATATAGCAAAAAAGGAGACGCGTATGGCTAAAAAATTAAAAAGCGGTGAAATGTTTTGCCCTGAATGTGGTGCACTCATAAAAAAAGGGACTACTGTATGCCCCAACTGCAAATTAAAAATTAGGGTTACTAAGAAAACTGAGAAAAAACAAGAGTAGCATAAAGGCCAGCTTTATTATAAAAATATTTTTTACTGGACTTTAAAAATAGGGATTATTAGCCAGTATTTAATAACTAAATATTAATTAGTTTCCTTATCTTTAAAAATAGTATATTCTTCACAATTTTCTACTGGAAATTTTCTATTATATTTACAACTATCATCATAAATACATTCACTACATATGCCCTTTCCTTCCATTTTTCCTCCTTAAATGAAAAAAGCCCCCTGCTTTTACACAGAAGACTTCTATGTCTTTAATGCATCTCTGCACTTATTTAATTTTGCCTATATTTTACTTTTTGCCGCTTGCCTTGTCAATAAAATGTAAAAAAGAATCTATCTTTTCCATGTAAATATCCTCTGATACAAAAATATTGTCATTATGGCTGCCTTTAATTACAACAAGCTCTTTTCTGCCCTGTATGCTATCATATACCTTTTGCCCATGTTCAAAGGGTATATAGTCATCTTCCCTGCTATGTATTACCATCACTGGGCAATTTACATGCTTTAAATAATTTATAGTATTATAATCATATTTAAAAAATTTATTTACTGGGAGATAGGGATAAAGCTCTGCCCCAATATCTTTAATCGACGTAAAAGTTGAATCAAGCACAAGTGCAGCCGGCTTGCTTTCTTTTGCAACTTTTGCCGCAATAGGCCCGCCTAATGAACGGCCATAAACTATTATCTTCTTAGGATTAACTTTTTTCTTTTTAACTAAATAATCCCATGCACCGCTTGCATCTAAATATGTCCCCTCCTCACTGGGCTCGCCACTACTTTTTCCATAACCCCTATAATCAATTATAAATATAGATAAACCTATTTTGTTAAATATCTTTATGAGCCCAATTCTATCCGAAATATTTCCCCCATTTCCATGAAAAATTAATAAAGTATATTCTTTACCAGAAGGAATATACCATCCATTAATTCTAGTTCCATCAGAAGCAAAAAAATAAATATCTTCATACCTTAAGCCTATATCCTTTGGGCTGAAGCCGATATATTCAGTTGGGAAATAAACATATTTAGACTGGTTTAAAAATTTATAAGTCATTGTTGCCAAATAAGCAAAAATAATTAAAAAAATGGCTATTAGGGTTGGCAAATATATTTTTTGAAGCATATCCTAAAAATATTTATTAAATGAAAATAATGATGGAAAGCCTCCAGTATGTATAAAAACAATATTATCATCCCTGGAAAACATTTTATTTTCTATACATTCTAATAATCCATGCATGGCTTTTCCAGTATAAATTGGATCTAAAAAAATACCTTCTGCCTGTCCTATTTCTTTTATTGCCTCGATTCCTCCATTGCTGGGAATTCCATAACCTGGCTTAAAGAAATCATCCTTAATTTTTATATCTCCCTTATTTATTTTAACTGGAAAAGAAAGCATATCTCCCATCAGCTTGCATCTTTTTATAATGCCTCCATAGGATTTTTTATGGGACCCGGTAACGCTAAACCCAATTAATTTAATATCCTTGTTTTCAATTCTATTTATTAATGAGAAACCATATAGCAGCCCAGTAAATGTACCGGTTGTTCCCACCGCAGTTATTACATAGTCTATATTTATGTTATTAAGTCTATTTCTAGAAATAGAACATATTTAG
>JAGYOJ010000045.1 GCA_018399435.1 Actinomycetota bacterium
GCTTCTATGCATTGCGCTTGAAGCCGATGAAGAAGAAGAAAATTTTAAATTTAGCATTGCTTCAGAAATACTCACAAATTATTATGATAAATAACAAAAAACAAAACTATATAATTTGCCAAAAAGTTTATATTGCTTAAGAAAATATAATTTTTTAAATTATTATTTTTCATCAACCCCATCAAGGCTATGTCCTTTAAAAAGGCCGCCTTTTTCAATTATTAGAAGTGGATATTTTTGAATCAAATCGCCAATAAATATACCTGTTGCTTTAATTTCTACTTTACCCGAAACATTCATTTTACCCTTAAAATTACCAGATATTAATACATCTTTAGCTTCTACAGTAGACTCTACTTTTGCCTTACTGTTAATGGTTAGCGTTCCTTTGCATTTAATATTACCTGTAACTTTCCCATTTATAGTAATTGAGCCTGGCAATATAAGTTTTCCTTCAATTATTGCACCTTCAGGTATAATTGTAATATTTTCAGGTGCCATATACCGCCCCCTTTTTTTTAGATGCTTTATAATTAATATTACATAAATTATTTTTTGATGCCATACCTTTAATATTATCTTTTTCTTTAGAAATATTTAAAATTTCTAATGGCGCTATAATGGAAATATTTTTCAATGTAATAATAATCAAGTGAAGAAGCGGCAGCCTTTTTTTAAACGGCACTATGCTTATATAATAGGCAAGAATGCTTATGATAGAGTGTTTAAAACATATGGGATTAGTAAAGCAGAAGAACCAGGGCAATTTTTCTGAAGCCCTTATTTTATATATCAAAGGCAACTCTAGGCCAAATAGCAATTTTTTAATGGAAATTGCAGTAATTGCTATAGATATATTTTTATTAGCATTTTTATCAATAAAAAAATCTTAACATTGGCTAAAAAGGTATTGCCCCATACAAGTTTATAGGTTATCTAATATAATTTCTGTATTTGTTACCCAGGATAAATATTTATCTAATATCTTTAAAGCTGCTTTATGGTCTTCTTCATTATTGCTAATGCAGCAATCCTCTACAACTGAACATAAATATCCCCTATCAACAGCTTCCCTAACAGTTGAATCCACACAAGCATCAGTATAACCTCCACAAAATATCAGGCTAGAAATTCCGTTACATCTTAAAATGCCATCAATGTCTGATGAGCCAAATGCTCCCATAGATGTTTTAGTTATTATTATATCTCGGTCCATTGGTTTTATTTCCTTAACAATTTGGCTGGCATGTTCTTTGCTATACATATGGTAAGGATTATTTTTTACGTCTTTTAATTCATGAGCATAGATTTTTCGCAAAACGCCTTTTACATCCAATAACTTTTTATTATGTGAAGCATTCCTTAGATATATAATTTTTAACTCTAAATCCCTGAATCTTTTTATAAGTTTTAAAACATTAGGCAGGACTATTTTTTCATATCTTTTAAACACATACCCCATTGTGCTTCCCTCTCTCCAGACTATTTCTGATTCTGACCCGTATTTTTTATCTAGCCAGTAATTCTGGAAGTCGACAAGTAATAAAGCTGATCTTTTTTTGTCTAGCCAACTATCAATTGATATGCCTTTAGGACCATTGGGATCATGCTTGTAACTGAATTCAAAATTAATCATTTTTAACCTCCCATGTTTTAAATGTTAATTATAAAGCCAGGCTATATGAAGATAAGGGCTATTTTTAAATTACATTATAATATAATTTAAAAAGGTTCTTCTAGTTTTTTAAACTAATTCATGTTATTCGAAATTTCTATAAAATTTTCTCAAATTATAATGGGCATCTCTGGCTTTTAAAAAATTAGGTTGACAGAAAGGGTGTTATTGATAAAAATATGAAAAAGAGCCTTGTGCTTTTTTCTAAGAGGCTTTGTAATTTCATAACATTTGTAATACTAGTAAAAATATAGAAAGATTATTTTCTGCAACTGGTTTTGAATAAAATGTTATTTAAGGGCATTAGGTAAATTTTGATATACAATTTCTTGAAGAATAGGAGCCTAAAAAGAAAGGATTTTGATGTTATATAGCTTTTACCGCGCCGTGAGAAGTGATTTTGAGCACTGCTTTTATATTGATACAGTATCTGAATTAAATTCTAATGAGTTTAATAAATTAAAATGGTTATTAGCTGAAACATTTGAGCCAGAAAAGTTCTCTTCAGAATCATTTTTGGCTAAGTTAAATAATGATATTATAGAAATAGGCCCCAGGTTAAATTTTGAAACTGCATATTCTACAAATGCGGTAGCTATATGCAATTCTTGCGGAATTGATAAGATAACCAGATTTGAGAGGTCTAGAAGATACCTTTTAAAGGCCGGAATAGATAAGTCTAAATTTATTGAAAGCAATCATGACCGGATGACAGAATGTGTATATAGTAAACCCCTTTCTTCTTTTGAAACTGGCATATCTCCCCAAAAAGTTTATGAAGTCCCTTTGCTCCAAAAAGGAATGGAAGCCCTAAAAGAAGTTAACCAAAGCCTGGGCCTGGGATTTGATAAATGGGACCTTGATTTTTATTTTAACCTATTTGTAAATAAGATAAAAAGAAATCCTACAAATGTGGAATGCTTCCAATTAAGCCAGGCAAATAGCGAACACTCCAGGCATTGGTTTTTTAAAGGCCAGCTTATAATAGACGAAAAAAAAGTTCCAGACACGCTTATGGATTTAATTAAATACCCCCTTAAGGTTAATGGCTCTAATAGCCTAATAGCTTTTAAAGATAATTCAGGTGCTATTAAAGGTTTTAATATAAATACTATAATTCCTAATAAACCTGGTTTTTGTTCTCCCTTCATTTTTAAGGGTGTTAATTATAATCCTATTTTTACAGCTGAGACCCATAATTTCCCTAGCGGAGTTGCTCCTTTTCCTGGGGCTGAAACTGGTACTGGTGGAAGAATTAGGGATGTACAGGCTACAGGCAGAGGAGGCTTGGTAATAGCAGGCACTGCAGGTTACTGTACCGGAAATTTAAATATTCCAAATTATGAAATACCTGGAGAGAATGATAAATTCAAATATCCCTCTAATTTAGCTTCACCCCTTAAGATAATGATAAGGGAAAGTGATGGGGCTTCTGATTATGGAAACAAATTTGGCGAACCTGTAATCCAGGGTTTTGTCAGAACTTTTGGGTTAATTCTTCCCGGTGGCCAGAGAAGGGAATGGGTAAAGCCCATAATGTTTACAGGAGGCGCAGGGCAGATTGAAGGTAATCACTTGGAAAAAGAAAAACCTGAAGAAGGTATGCTAATACTTCAGATTGGAGGGCCAGCTTACCGGATAGGCATAGGAGGAGGATCAGCTTCAAGCTTAATACAGGAAGAGGGTAGGGAAGAACTGGATTTTAATGCTGTACAGAGAGGTAATGCCCAGATGGAGCAAAAACTAAATAGGGTAATAAGGGCCTGCATAGAAATGGGCCCCAATAATCCTATATTAAGTATCCACGACCAGGGCGCAGGCGGCCCTTGTAATGTCCTTACTGAGATTGTTGAACCTGCAGGAGGAAAGATTGAAATAAGGAATATACAAGTTGGTGACAAGACAATGTCTGTTTTAGAGATATGGGGAGGGGAGTACCAGGAGAGGAATGCCTTCCTCATAAACTCCAAAGACCTAAAGATAATCCAGAGATTATGTAATAGGGAAAAAATAAACTGTGAGGTTCTAGGAAAAATTACAGGGGATGGTAGGATAGTGGTTACTGACAGTAAGAATAAAAGCACCCCAGTTAATTTAGAGCTGGATAAGATATTAAGCAATATACCACAAAAAACCTTTAAATTTAGCAGGATAAAAGCCCAGAACAAGGCAATTGATATACCCGGTAGCCTAAATTTAGAAAAAACTATGAAAAAAGTATTTAGGCTGCCTTCAGTATGTTCAAAAGGTTACTTGGTCCGTAAAGTTGACCGGAGCGTTACTGGCCTGATTGCACAGCAACAGTGTTGCGGTCCTCTACAGCTGCCAGTTTCTGATATTGCAGTAGTGGCCCAAAGCCACTTTAGCAAAAGCGGTACAGCTATTTCTATTGGAGAACAGCCCCTAAAGACCATGGTTAATCCAGCTGCAGGAGCTAGAATGTCACTAGGTGAGGCATTGACTAATATGGTATCGGCAAAAATTACAAAATTTGAGGATATTAAATGTTCAGTTAACTGGATGTGGCCTGCTAAATTACCGGGTGAAGGCTCTGCTATTCTAGATGCGGCAAAAGCCATGAGTGAACTTATGCTTAAACTAGGAATTGCAGCAGATGGTGGAAAAGATAGTGTTTCAATGGCGGCCAGGGTAGAAAAAGAGATGGTTAAAGCCCCTAATGAAGTTGTAGTTTCTTGTTATGTTTCAGTTTCTGATATAGAAAAAGTAATCACCCCTGATATTAAGCGGGCTGGAGAAAGCAAAATAATGCTTATAGATATAGCGAATGGACGAAGGAGGCTGGGGGGTTCTGCATTTGCCCAAGCACTTGGCCAATTGGGAGATGAATCTCCTGACCTTGACGAACCAGCTATTTTAAAATCTGCTTTTATACTATTGCAGAAATTTAATAATGAAAAATTAATCCTCTCGGGCCATGACATAAGTGACGGTGGACTGGCAGTGGCAATAGCGGAGATGTTAATGTCTGGAAACTGTGGAGCTAATATTAAGTTTGAACCTAGAAATAAATTATTTGAAGAGTTATTTGCAGAAGAATTGGGGATATTAATTGAATACCTTCCACAAAATGAAACTATAATAATAGAAGAATTAGAAGAAGAAGGCATACCTTTTAATATATTAGGGCCAACCAAAAAAGAGAAAAAATTGGAAATATATTATGGCCCTGAAAAAAGTTTGGAGATAAATACGCATATTTTGCTAAAATGGTGGGAGGAAACTAGTGACAAGCTTGAAGAAATCCAAATAGATAAAACCTATGCAAAAGAGCAGGCAATAATTCACCAGAGACAGGGCCCCTCTTATAATCTTTCCTTTAATCCTTCAAAAACTGACCAAAAGTTGCTGGAAGCTGAGAAAAAGCCAAAAGTAGCTATAATAAGGGAAGAGGGAAGCAATGGAGACCGTGAAATGGCTTCTGCATTTCATTTGGCTGGTTTTGAAGCATGGGATATTGCCATGTCTGATTTAGCCGGGGAAAAAATTTCATTAGATCAGTTTAGAGGAGTAGCTTTTGTAGGCGGCTTTTCATATGCAGATGTTCTCGATAGCGCAAAAGGTTGGGCAGGGGTAATTAAATTTAATAAAAATTTGCAGAAAATTTTTGATGATTTTTATAATAGAGAAGATACCTTTTCCTTAGGTGTATGCAATGGCTGCCAGCTCATGGCTCTTTTGGGATGGATACCCTGGAAAGGAATCCGGGAAGAGGAACAGCCGAGATTTATATCCAATCCATCGGGAAGATTTGAATCAAGATGGGTTTCAGTTAAGGTATTAGAGAGCCCTGCAATTATGCTTAAGGGGATGGAAGGCACAGTTATGGGCATATGGGTTGCGCATGGTGAAGGCCATCTTTATTCCCCTAAACAAGAGATTCTTAAAGAATGCAGAAAAAAGTTTTTAACCCCTGTGGTATATGTAGATGATGATGGCAATACAACAGAAAAGTACCCCTTTAATCCAAACAGCTCTCCGGGAGGCATAACTGCAATTTGTTCTCCAGATGGAAGGCACCTGGCAATGATGCCCCATCCTGAAAGACTATTTTTAAAATGGCAATGGCCCTGGATGCCTGAAGAATGGAAAGAAACACTATCTGCCTCACCCTGGCTTAGAATATTCCAGAATGCTAGAGAATGGTGTAATAATTACACTAATAATATTGTGCCTTAGCTAAAAGACATAACTGGGGAGAAAATAAAAATCTTTTCCCAGGATAAATGGGTTTTAGCTTTAATTGAATTATCTAAAAAATATAGGTTTTAATGAAAAAGAAATTATTGGTAAGCTTAATAATACTATCTCCATTATTCTGGTTTTTAATATTTATATCTATTTCCTTATTTCCTTTTTACTGGAGGATGGCAAATGAGCCGGGGCTAATAGAGCCTATAAAATTACTTTGGTCTTACCGCATTTTATTTAGCTTGGGTTTTGCCGCAACAGCTATCATTAATATTATATTTATAAGTTATAGGGAGAAAAGAGCATGGGTTTTAAATCTGGCAGCCTCTATATTTTACATACCTATAATGATTTTGACATTATTAATGATAGTATAGAGATAGGCCAAAAGGTTTTTTATTTAATGATATCTTATTTTTAAAAAACTTTTCTGCCAGCTAATTTGTGTTCGGCTATTTTTAGCTTATTAATAATATCTATATTATAAGGGCATTTAGGCAAGCACTCACCACATTCTGTGCAATTATCAGCTTTTATATTTAATTTTTTATACTTATCTAATGCAAGGTTTTTATTATTAAACCAAAATCTTAGCCTTTCCCTCATATTATACTCAGGCGCTTCTCTAACAATGCCATCTGTCATTTGCCTGTCATAATAGCCTTCATATTTAAATATTTCTGGAATGTCAATCCCCTCGGGGCAGGGCAAGCATTTTCCACATTGCCTGCATACATAATTCCCCAGCTCTAAGGCATTTAATATTTCTTCATCTTCTGCTAATGGCTCTAAATTATTAAAAAAATTTAAATTTTCTTTAAGCATCTGTTTAGTGTTCATTCCGGTAACTATAACTGAGGCAGGTTTGCTTAAAGCGTATCTAAATGCTAATTGCTTGGACCTATAAAGGAAACCATCTGCAAGGGATTTCATGATAATAAAAGCCACTTTATTTTGTCTTGCAAGGGGAATTAATTCATTTTCTATTTCAGGAAAATTAAACCTATCAAAATAATTAACTATAGCCATTACAGCATCAAACGGATATTTATTTAAGCCTTTTATCAATATGTCTCCCTGGCCATGCATTGATATTCCGATATAGCCAATTTTCCCTTGCTTTCTTGCCTTTTCTGCGCCTTTAAGTGCTCCATTAGGGGATAATATCTTTTCCAGGTCATCTGTCTTTGTGCCCACTTGATGCATTATGAGGAGGTCTATATAGTCAGTTTTCAAATTTTTTAAGCTCCTATCCAGGCTTTCTAAGCACCCCTGCATATCTCTTGCATCTGTTTTGGTTGCTAAAATATAATCATCCCGCCTTTTTGAAACTGACTTTCCAATTTTTACCTCTGATGCTCCATCTCCATAAAGTGCCGCTGTCTCAATATAATTTCCTCCATTATCTAAATAAGTATTTAGAAGATAATCTACATCTTTTATGCTTATTTCCAATAAATGAAAACCGCCAAATCCCAATATTGATGTTTTTAGGTCAGTGGTTCCAAAATCTCTCTTCTCCATTTTTAATAATCCTTTATTTTATTAAACAATTTTATTGCCATCTCTAAATATATAATTATATATGCTTGAGAACATTAGCGCTATAAAGGCAATATTAGCCTGGCTCAAATTATTTTAATATTTAAACCAATGAAGATATTTCTATAGCTTTTAAATATATAGAAGCAATTACTTTAATATAAAGGGATAAAATTTTTCTATTTCACTAAAGATGTTTATAATAATAAAAAATTATTATAATTTACAAATTTGATGTAAGAAGGGTGAAAATTATGAAATTATCATTTTACGGCGCAGCCAGGGAAGTAACCGGGAGTTGTTATTGTGTTGAGTCCAGTGGAAAGAAATTCTTAATAGAGTGCGGGTTGCAGCAAGGCCAGGATAAAAAAGATGACCAAAGTTTAGAGTTTAATCCTTCTGAAATAGATTTTGCCATATTAACCCATGCACATATTGACCACAGCGGCCGGTTGCCATTATTGGTTAAAGGAGGATTTAGCGGAAAAATATATGCAATCAAGGCTACATGTGATTTAACTACATTAATGCTTAAGGACAGCGCAGAAATTCAAGAGATGGATGCAAAATGGGAAAATAAAAAAGGGAAAAGGGCAGGTAAAAAAGAAGTAGCTCCATTATATACGGTAACTGACGCCGAAAAAACATTAAACTATTTAGTGCCCTGCGATTATGGCGAAGTATATGAAATAAGCGAGGGCATAAAATTTAATTTTGTAGATGCTGGGCATATTCTGGGCTCAGCATCAATTGAGATATTTCTAAATGAAAAAGATGCTTCTAAAAAAATTGTATTCTCTGGAGATATAGGAAATTTAAAACAGCCAATAATAAAAGATCCCCATTACATAAAAGAAGCAGATTATGTAGTTATGGAATCGACCTATGGAGACAGAAACCATGAAAAAAGCGATGATTATACATTAGATTTGGCCAATATCATAGATGATACCCTCTCAAAAGGTGGGAATGTTATTATCCCTTCTTTTGCTTTGGGGCGGACACAAGGCCTCTTATACTTAATCCGGGAAATTAAGAAAAAAAATTTAGTCACAAACTCTAATTTCCCTGTATATGTTGACAGCCCTCTTGCTTCTGATATTACTAAATTATATGATGATGATTTAAGGATTTATGGTGACATAAAAACCAAAGATATAGTCAAAGAAGGTTTAAATCCCCTAACATTTCCAAATTTAGATTTTACTAATTCAACCAGTGAATCAAAAGCCTTAAACAATGACCCTACCCCAAAAGTAATTATCTCATCTAGCGGGATGTGTGAAGGGGGGAGGATAAAGCATCATTTAAAGCACAATCTTTGGAGAGAAGAAAGCTCATTAGTATTTGTAGGTTTTCAAGCTCCTGGCACCATGGGTAGAGAGTTGCTTGAAGGTACAGAAAAAGTGAAAATTTTTGGAGAAGAGATAGCAGTTCTGGCAACTATTTATAATTTTACAGGATTATCTGCCCACGCGGACAGAGATGGGCTATTAAGATGGATTAAAAGCTTTGAGAAAAAACCAGATAAAATTTTCATTACCCATGGAGAAGACTCTGTTTGTGATAAATTTGTTAATTCTTTAAAAAATATTGGTTTTACGGCTACCGCGCCTCTTTATGCTTCAGTTTATGATTTAAAAAAAGGCGAATTAGTGACCAGGGGCAAGGAATATCTAAAAAAAGCAGAGGCTATTTCCCCAGCCTATGCAGACCTTGTCAATGCAAACAAGAGATTATTAAAAGCTATTCAAAATAATAAAGATACAAAAAGTAAGGATTTGGAAAAGTTTACAAAAGAAATTATTAAATTGGCAAAACAATGGGAGAATAGCAATTAAGATAA
>JAGYOJ010000046.1 GCA_018399435.1 Actinomycetota bacterium
TTATGATGAAGAAGCTACTAAACAATTATTTGAAGAAATTAAAAATCAATAGTATAGTTGACTTTTAAACCTTTAGTGGTTAATATTTTACCTGAAAATTTAGCATAAAGCTTTCGGGCGGAAGTGGCTCAGTGGTAGAGCATCACCTTGCCATGGTGAGGGTCGCGGGTTCAAATCCCGTCTTCCGCTCCATTTTTATTTATAAAGCCTTAATAAAGAATATAAAAAAAGGTATAATACAAAACATTATAAAATAGATTTAAAGGTTTTCTATGATTGAAGTTAATATAAAAGGAATTGGGAAAATAAAGCTTGACAAGGAAAAAAGCATTTTTAGCACTGTAAAAAGGATTGACAAAAAATTTGCAAAAAAACTTATTGCTGCCAAGGTTAATGGAAGGGAAGTAGACCTAAGTTATGTGCTAAAGGAAAATGATTCAGTTGGGCTAATTAAAATTGGCGATAAAGAGGCATTGGATATTTTAAACCATAGCATGGCGCATATCATGGCTTATGCAATAAAGAATCTCTACCCTGAAGCTAAATTCACTATTGGACCTGCGATAGAAGACGGCTTTTATTATGATATAGACCTGGAAGACACAATAAGCTCTGAGGACTTTCCTAAAATTGAAAAAGAAATGAAGAAAATAATTAAGAAAAATTATAATTTTGAAAGAAGCCTGGTATCAAAGGAAGAGGCGAGATCTATTTTTAAGGATAATCCTTACAAGTTAGAATTAATAGATGAAATACCAGATAAGGTTTTAAGTATTTACAAAACAGGAGAATTTATAGATTTGTGCAGCGGCCCCCATATTCCATCGCTTTCAAAAATCGGGGCTTTTAAGCTATTGAGTGTTGCAGGAGCTTATTGGCGGGGGGATGAAAAAAATAAGATGCTTACAAGGGTTTACGGCACTGCTTTTTTTGACCAAAAGGATTTAGACAATTATCTAAAGCGTATAGAAAAGGCTAAAATAAGCGACCACAGAAAAATTGGAAAGGACCTGGATTTATTTAGCTTCCATGATGAGGCACCAGGCTTTCCTTTCTTCCATTCAAAAGGCATGGTTCTAAGAAACAATATTTTAAAATATTGGAGGCAGGAGCACAGGGCAGAAGGATACCAGGAAATAAAAACGCCTATAATACTTTCAAATGAATTATGGAAAACTTCAGGACATTGGGATAATTACAAGGATAACATGTATTTTGTAAAAATAGATGAAAAAGATTTTGCTATAAAGCCTATGAATTGCCCTGGCGCTATATTAATATACAAGTCTGACCAGCATTCATACAGGGAACTTCCCATAAAATATGCTGAATTGGGGCTTGTGCACAGGCACGAGAAATCAGGTGTTTTACATGGCTTGTTTAGGGTTAGGAACTTTACCCAGGATGATGCGCATGTCTTTTGCACTGAAGAGCAGATGGAAGAAGAGATTGCAAAAATTATAAATCTTATTGACAGGATGTATAAGGTTTTTGGTTTCGAGTATCATTTGGAACTTTCTACAAGGCCTCCAAAAAGAATTGGCAGTGATGAAATTTGGGACAGGGCAGAAAATGTTTTAAAGAAAGTAATGGGGGATGGCAACTTTGCTTATGAAATAAATGAAGGTGATGGGGCTTTTTATGGGCCCAAGATAGATTTTCATATAAAAGACTGCCTTGATAGGACTTGGCAATGCGCTACTATACAGTTGGATTTTGCTATGCCTGAAAAGTTTGATATTGAATATGTGGGGGAAGATAATTCAAAGCATAGACCTGTAATGATCCACAGGGTTGTTTTGGGGAGCATTGAGCGCTTTATTGGTATAATTACTGAACATTACAGCGGTAATTTTCCTGTTTGGCTTGCCCCGGTCCAGGCAATAGTCCTCCCAATTTCTGAAAAATTTAAAACTTATGCAGAAAGCATATATTCTTCCCTTAAAAAAGAAGGGTTTAGAATAGAAATAGACAATAGGGTTGAATCTTTAAGCAAGAAAATACGTCTATCAGAATTAAGGAAGATACCGTATATGATAGTTATTGGAAAAAATGAGCAAAATACAGGAACAATAACTATTAGAAAGAAAACTGGGGGAGATATGAAAGAAATTAAGCTTGAAAATTTTATTGCTGATATTAAAAAAGAAATAAAAGAGAAAAAGTTGTAACTTAATTTCCCTTTATTTTTATTAAAAAAGTTTTTATAATTAATTAGAATAATTTACAAATAAAGTTATATTAATATAAAGGAGTGACAGATGACAATTAAAGAGAGGGTAAAGCTATACACCACCAAGGCTGCCATAAAAAGTGCCCTAAAGGTATTGCCGAAAATATCTGATGAAAGATGGCTTTCGATTATTAAGGGAAGAGTCTATAGGTTAAAGAAAAAGGAAGAGAGAGATTTCTTAGAGAACCTCCTTGTTAATTTAAAGAAGGCTATCGTTAATATGGCTCCTAGCGTTAGGGAAAAGGTTGTAATGAACCTTATAAATAATGCTATGGTACAAGGCCAGCCAAAGAGAAAAGCATTTGCTGAAAAGTATGGCATGAATCCGCCAAACCATTTGGTTATTAGTCCCACAATGAAATGTAACTTAAGATGTTATGGTTGTTATGCTTGGCAATATGGCAAAAAAGACGACCTGCCATATGATGTGTGCAATAGGATTATAAAAGAAGCAAATGACATAGGCCTTTATTTCTTTGTTATTACAGGCGGAGAACCATTTTATTGGGACAAGTTATTTGATTTTCTAGAAAGACATAATGATTCTTTTTTCCAGATTTATACTAATGGGACTCTCATTGATAAAGAGGTTGCTGCTAAATTGGCTGAGCTTGGGAATGCGGTGCCTTGCATAAGCGTTGAAGGTTTCCAGAAAGAAACTGATGAAAGAAGAGGCAAGGGCGTTTGGGATAAAATAATGCAGGCAATGGATAATTTAAGGGAAGCGGGCGTTCTTTTTGGATATTCAGTAACTGCTACCAGGGCTAATAATGAGCTGGTTGTAAGTGATGATTTTGTTGACCTATTTGTTAATAAGGGAGCATTTATTGGATGGTATTTTAATTATATACCAATTGGAAAAGAGCCTGATATAAGCTTGATGCCTACTCCTGAGCAGAGGGATTACAGAAGGAAGAAGATTCTTGAAATAAGGCAAACAAAGAATTTAATAGTAGCTGATTTCTGGAATGACGGGCCTCTAGTAAATGGATGCATGGCTGGCGGCAAGAATTATCTACATATAAATGTTAATGGCGATGTTGAGCCTTGCGTGTTTGTCCACTTTGCAGCAGACAATATTAAAGAAAAAAGCCTGGAGGAAGTTCTAACTTCTGATTTCTTCATGGCATTCAGGAAAAGGCAGCCTTATACAGAAAATCATTTAAGGCCTTGCAGCATAATTGATAATCCACAGGTTCTAAGGGATGCAGTAGTTGAAGGCAGCGCATATGCTACCCATGATGGAGCTGAAACAATTATTACTGACTTAGCCAAAGATCTGGATAAATATGCTGCAGAATACAAGGAAATTGCAGATAAAGCATGGGAGCAAGAATATACTCCTGATGAAGAAGAAGAGGCAGTATAGACAAAATAAAAAAAAGTTTGTATAATTTTGAAAAAATTAGTAAATTAAATAAAAAAGTAGAAATCATCTATTTCTCACCAAATGGCGGCCAAAAGCTTGCTAATTTGGTTACTTAGATTAATTAAAATAGGTAGGTGGTTATGCTTGCCTATTTTTTTTATATTAACAATTTAGTGGGGGTGAAATTAGATTAAAGACGATATTAGACATAATGAACAAATTAGGGTGCCTAAAGTTAGGTTAATTGATGAAGAGGGCAACCAGGTAGGAATTATATCTAACAGGGAGGCTTTAGAGAAAGCTTATGAAAAAGGTTTGGATTTAGTAGAGGTATCTCCTAAATCAAAACCGCCTGTATGCAAGATCATGGACTATGGCAAATACAAATATAAATTAGAGATAGCAGAAAAAGAGAGAAAGAAAAACCGTACACAAATTGTGGTAAAAGAAATAAAAATTAGGCCAAAGATAGATATCAATGATTTAAAAACCAAAGAAAATCATATAAAAAGATTTTTGAAAAATAATAATAAGGTAAAAATAACGGTTATGTTTAGGGGAAGAGAGATAGTCCATAAAGATATTGCAAGAGAGCTGTTAGATCAAATTTTAGAAGACATGGAAGATAAATGTGTGGTAGAACAGCCGCCAAAAATGGAAGGCTATAATATGACAATGTTGTTAGGGCCTTCTTCATAGATGAATTGAAAAAAATTGGAAGGATGTGTTTTATATGCCAAAGATGAAGACTCATAAAGGGGCAGCAAAAAGGTTTAAAGTTACAGGAAGTGGCAAGATAGTAAGAGAAAAGGCTTTTAAAGCCCATAAGCTTTCGGGTAAGAATTCAGAAAGAAAAAGAAGATTGAGCAAAAAACAAAGAGTAAAGAAGCCTGACAGAAAAAATGTAAAAAGGATGCTTGGTAAATAGAAAGGTGTGATTGTAATGGTTAGAGTTAAGAGAGGAAGTCAGAAAAATAAAAAACATAAGAAAGTTTTAAAAGATGCCAAAGGCTATTATAGTTCTGGTAGAAAACATTATAGGGTAGCCAAGGAAAAAATTTATAGGGCTCTTAGCCATTCTTATAGGGATAGGAAAAATAAGAAGAGAAATTTTAGAAAGTTATGGATTACCAGGATTAATGCAGCAGCTAGGTCTAATGGCATTTCTTATAATAGCTTTATAAACGGCTTAAGAAAGGCAAATGTAGAAATAAACCGGAAGATGCTTTCTGAGTTAGCTGTAAATGATCCCAATGCTTTTAAAGAGCTAACGCAGGTTGCAAAAGAAAAAGTTTCTGCTTAAATATTATATATTGTAATTAGACAGATTAAAAAAAATATGGATAAAGATGTAAATAAGCTGGTAAATAGACTAGAAGAAGAATTTCAAAATTTTAAAAAAGACCTTAAAGAAACTACAAATTTAAAGGAACTGGAAAAATTAAAAGTAAACTATCTTGGCAAAAAAAGCCTTATTACTACAACTTTAAAAAATATAGGAAGTTTGCCCAATGACTTAAAACCGGTGGTTGGGAAAAATACTAATATATATAGAAAGAAAATCCAGGCTAGCTTGGACCAAAAAGTAGAATTTTTCGAAAGCCTGGAATTTGACAAGAAATTAAGAAAAGAAAAAATAGACTTATCGCTTCCAGGCAAAAAGCCTGAACTTGGCAGCAAAAATATAATAACCCAGGTTATAGAAGAGATTGAAGAAATCTTTATTGGAATGGGTTTTAAAATTGCAGAAGGGCCTGAAGTAGAGCTGGATTATTATAATTTTGAAGCTTTAAATACTCCTGAAGACCACCCTGCAAGGTCCTTGCATGATACATTCTTTATCTCAGATGATGTGTTGTTAAGGACCCATACTTCTCCCATGCAGGTAAGATATATGGAAAAATACCAGCCGCCCATAAATATAATTGTGCCTGGGAAGGTCTACAGGAGGGATTATGATGTTTCACATACCCCCATGTTTACACAAATTGAAGGCTTGGTAGTGGATAAGGATATAAATTTTAAGCATTTAAAATGGACACTGGAGACTGTTGCCCGTAAAATCTTTGGAAGAGATAGGAGGGTAAGGTTTAGGCCCCATTATTTCCCCTTTACTGAACCAAGTGCTGAAATGGATGTCTCATGTAAGATATGTGATGGAAAAGGCTGCAGGGTTTGTTCTGGCTCTGGATGGCTGGAAATACTTGGAGCTGGAATGGTGGACCCAAATGTATATAAATTTGTAGGGTATGATCCTGATGAATTTACAGGCTTTGCTTTTGGAATAGGCATTGAACGTATTTGCATGTTAAAATATGGCATTAATGACCTGAGGGCATTTTTTGAAAATGACATGCGGTTTATAAGACAGTTTTAGATTACTGCTTACCTTTTAAGTTCAACCAACTAAAATTATTTGTATTAGGAAAGGGATGTTTTAAAATTGAAAATCACATTAAACTGGCTAAAAGACTTTTTAAAAATTAAAGAGCTTAATGAGGAAGAAGTGGCAGATCTTTTAACCATGAGCGGCACGGAAGTAAAAAAATCAGAAGATGTTGGCGCCAGGTTTAAAGATATCGTAATTGGCCAAGTTAATGAATTTTCTTCCCACCCAAATGCAGACAAGCTATCTGTTTGCAAGGTAAATGTTGGAGATAATATTTTAAATATTGTGTGTGGGGCCAGCAATTTTAAAAAGAATGATATAGTGCCTGTTGCATTGCCTGGGTCTAAAGTGGGAGATTTAAAGATAAGAAGGAGTAAGATCAGGGGACAGGTATCGGAAGGAATGATGTGCTCAGAAGCGGAGTTGGGCTTATCTTCTGATTCTGAAGGCATTATGATTTTAGATGGAAATTACAAGATTGGAAAAAGTTTTGCTAAAAGCGCAGGCCTAGATGATGTAATTATGGAATTGGAAATTACCCCAAACAGGCCAGATTGCCTATCCATTATTGGGATTGCCAGGGAGCTAAGCGCATTGAAAGATATAGAATTAAATATACCGGACTATAATTATAGTTTAGAAAAAGAAAATAATTTTAATATAGAAATTAAAGATTATAATCTTTGCCCAAGGTATTCAGCAAAAATATTTTCAAATGTTCCAAGAATAGAATCACCACAATGGTTAAAAAATAGGTTAATATTTTGCGATGTCAGGCCTTCAGATTTAATAGTTGACCTGACAAATTATGTCATGCTTGAAACAGGGCAGCCACTGCATGCTTTCGACAAAGATCTGTTGCACTCAGATAAGATTATTGTAAGAAGGGCTAAAAAAGGCGAGAAGATTAGGACTATTGATGATAATAATAGAGACCTAAACCCTGAGATGTTGGTTATAGCTGATGAAGGGAAGGCAGTGGCTATTGCAGGTATTATGGGAGGAAAGCAAACTGAAATAAACCAAAATACTAAAAACTTTTTGCTTGAGTCAGCAAATTTTAATGGGCCTTCAATTATGAGGACTTCTAAAAAGCTTGGATTAAGGTCAGAAGCTTCAAACAGGTTTGAAAAACAAATTGATCCCTATCTTACAATATTTGCAATTAAGAGATTTCAGGTATTGCTTGAGAGAATAACGGGGCATAAAGAGAATGCAAAAATTTATGATAACTTTAAAAAAACCAAGAGAAATAGGAATATAGTGCTTAGGAGTTCAAAAATAAGGCAGGTTCTTGGTGAAGATATAAAAGTTGGAGTAGCTTCTGAGATACTTTCTGGGCTGCAGATAGATAACAAGGTTAAGGGCAAAAATTTAGAGGCAAACATTCCTTCATTCAGGTATGAAGATTTAGAAAGAGAAGTGGATCTGGTTGAAGAAGTTGCAAGAATTTATGGATTTAATAAATTTGGCTCAGAACCTCCTGCTGCAAAACAAAGTATGGGTGGCTATAGCTTCTACCAGAAGAAAATAAGGCAGCTAAGGGATAGTTTGCGAGATATTGGCCTGGCAGAAGTTATAAATTATTCTTTTATAAGCCAGGAAAATTTTGATAAATTTAATTTAGGCGAAGAAGAAGAGTTTAATAAATTAGTCAAAATTATAAATCCTATAAATGAGGATTTCCAGTATTTAAGGTCCATCCTTTTGCCTGCAATGTTTAAAACGCTTGAAGACAATGTAAAATACAAAACAAGTGATATTGCCATTTTTGAGGTTTCAAAGGTTTTTGAAAAGAGTGGAAAAAAATTGCCTATTGAAAAAAATAAGTTAGGCATACTTCTAAGCGGAAGAAAAGAACAAAAGTCATGGGATAATGGAGTAGAGTATTATGATTTCTATGATTTGAAGGGGATGCTTGAATATATTGTAGAAAAATTTTATCCAAATAAGGATTTAAAAATAAAGGCAAAAGAGTATAAGTTTTTCCATCCGACTATTGGCGGATTAGCAAATATAGATGGTATAGATTTAGGAATAATTGGAAAAGTTCATCCTAGTATCTGCAGGGGGCTGGATATAGAGCAGGATGTTTATTATTTAGAAATTAATTTAGACAACTTTATAAAAAATATTAAAGGCTTTAAAAATTTTATGCCTATACCTAGATATCCTTCCATTGAAATGGATATCGCAATTGTTGTAGATATTAATATTAAGCATGATGACATAGTTCAGCTTATTAAAGAAAGCGGTACCGGCATCTTAAAAAATATAAGGCTTTTTGACGTGTATCAGGGAAAACAAATAGAAGAGGGCAAGAAAAGCATGGCCTATTCCCTAACTTTTAGGAGAGAAGACAAAACCCTAAAAGACAGGGAGGTAGAAATAGAAATAAAAAGAATTTTATCAAATCTTAGCAAAAAATTTAATGCCAAATTAAGAGAGTAGAATTGAAGATAATATCCTGGAATGTAAATGGAATAAGGGCAGTATTTGATAAAGGGTTGCTAGATTTTTTAGAGTTCCAGGATGCAGATATCATTTGTATACAGGAGACAAAAGCTACTCCAGAAGCGCTTCCAAAAAGAATATTAGATTTAGATTCTTACCATTCATATTTTTCTAAAAGTATAAAGCCTGGCTATAGCGGAGTGGCAATCTATTCTAAAAAGAAGCCAAAACTTATTTCTATGGGTATGGGTATAAAGCGTTTTGATGAAGAAGGCAGGATCATAAGGGCGGATTACAGTGAATTCATCTTATTTAATGTTTATTTTCCTAATGGCGGAAGGTCTAAAGAAAGATTGCATTACAAGCTTGATTTTTATATACAATTTTTAGATTATATTAGCTGTTTAATTAAAAAGGATAAAAAAATAATAATAGCAGGAGATTTTAATACAGCCCACAAGCCGATTGACTTAGCAAGGCCAAAACAAAATATTAATAATACCGGCTTTCTGCCAGTGGAGAGGGAATGGATCGACCGGCTGGTATCTGAAGGTTTTATAGACACTTTCAGGCATTTTAACAATAGTCCTGGCCAATACACCTGGTGGGATTACAAGACAAGATCCAGGGAAAGGAATGTGGGGTGGCGGCTTGATTATTTTTTTTTGAGCAATAATTTAAAAAATAGCCTAAATTCAGCAAATACTCTCTCTTTTATATTAGGCTCAGACCATTGCCC
>JAGYOJ010000047.1 GCA_018399435.1 Actinomycetota bacterium
TAAAAACAGGAAATGCAAATGGTGGCAATAAAAAAACCTGGCTCCAGAAATACCTGTATTTTAATAGCCCCATTGCCCAAAAAATTTATATATTTATACTAACCCTTGGCTTGATTGTGGCTATGCTTTCCTATAATTATACCCCGGATATAGATATTGAAATTGGAAAGCCTGCACCCAGGACCATAAAAGCCAATAAATCGCTAGAATTTGAGGATACAGAAAAAACAGAAGAAAACAGGAGCATTAACCAAGCTGCAGTTGAGGATGTTTATATTTATGATGCAAGCACTTTAACCGGAGAAGAAGGCACATTATATCAAATTAGGTATTTTTATAATCTTGCCGGGATAGTTGCAGATAAAGAGGATATGATTATTGAAGAGGAGGTTAATTACTTTAATAATTTAACCGGCAATCAATATTCTGAAGATGTCATTTCTTCTGTATTGGGGCTATCGGGAGATGAGAGAAATACTTTAAGTGAAAAGACCCAGGATATAGCAAGAAAAATAATGGAAGACCCCATAAAACCTACTGCTGTTGATTCTGCCAAGGAAGAAGCTGCAGAATTGATAAGGGAAGATGAAGAAATCCCAATAAGTCAAAGGCGGGTAGTAATCTCTGTTTTAGAGCAGAATATACAGGCTACAGCTGTTTTTGACCCGGAAGCAACTGAAAAAGCAAGGGAAGAAGCAAGGCTAAACACGTCTCCTACCATGATAAATATTTTAGAGGGCCAAACCATAGTCTACGAGGGAGAAATAGTAAATTCTGATGACATATTAATTCTTAAAAAACTTGGATTGCTGGAACGTGAATTTAATTGGCAGAAGCTATTATATATTTTCTTTATATCTTTTATTTGCCTGTATATATTTGGCTTTTACATTAGCAGGTATGATAAAAAGATTTATGCAAATACTAAAAAAATTTTCCTTTTATCCCTAATAATTATTATATTTACAGGAATTGTAAAAATACTTACAATTCTTGCATCAATCCACCTGCCTTTATGGAATTATCTTTTCCCTATTATAGGGGCAGCAATGCTTTGCACTATAATATTTAATCCAAGAATAGCTATAATGCTTACCATACAACTTAGCATTTTTTTAGGGATTGCAACTGATTTTGATTTCAGCCTGGCTGCAGTATATTTACTAGGAGGCATATTTTCAACTTTCCTGGTATCAAATATTTCCCAGCGTTCAACTGTAATGAAAGCCGGTTTTGTAAGTTCGCTTATTTTAGGTTTTCTATTCCTTACCATTAATTTAACTGGCGGGGATATAAAAAGTGTTGCCCTATATACAATATTGGGAGTTTTAAATGGCATAATTTGCGCAATACTTACCATAGGCCTTTTACCTTTTATAGAATCTACATTTAATATTGTTACTGCCATGGGATTGCTTGAATTATCCCATACTGACCAGCCCTTATTAAAAGAGCTCCTTATAGCAGCTCCCGGGACCTATAACCACAGCTTGCTTGTAGGGCATTTGGCTGAAAATGCTGCAAAAGCTATTGGGGCTGATTCATTATTGGTTAAAGTTGCAGCCCTATACCATGATTTAGGAAAGATGAAAAGGCCTGAGTATTTTTATGAAAACCAGGCTGATATTGAAAATGTGCATGATAAGCTCAATCCTTCCATGAGCAGGAATATCATTGCCAAGCACATAAAAGACGGTATAGATATTGCCAAGAAGAACAGGATACCAAAAAGGGTAATAAATATAATATCCCAGCATCACGGTAATTCGCTTATTACATATTTTTATGAAAAACAAAAAGGGAGAGAATCAGTAAATGCAAGCAATGGATCCACAAATGGACTCAAGGGGCATTTTAGGTATCCCAACAGGAAACCCCAGAACAAGGAAGCAGCTATTTTGATGCTTGCTGACTCTGCTGAAGCAGCTGTAAGGTCCATTGATAAGATGACGCCAAAGAAAATAGAGCAAATGGTTAATGATATAGTGGAAGATAAGATAAAAGACGGACAGCTGGATGAAGCTGCGATAACCCTAAAAGAGATAAATAAGGTTAAAACTAGTTTGATTGATGGTTTGATATCCATATACCATTCAAGATTGGAATATCCAGATTCAAATAGTAAAGAGGAAAAATAGGCCATGCATATAACAATTATAAATAACCAAAATAAAATAGATTTAAATTTAAAATTAATTGAGCAAGTTTCTACTTATATCTCAGATAAATTTGATAAGGATAAAAATTGTAAGGTTAATATCATCTTTGTTGGAAAGCCCGATATAAGGAAATTAAATAAACGATATAGGGGCAAAGACAGTGTAACTGATGTCCTTTCCTTCTCCTATTTATATGATAGGGATTCTGGTGAAACTAATGAAAAAATTGAACAATTTGGCAGGCAACACGGATTTTATATTATGGGAGAGATTGTAATTTGTCCAGAAACAGCAGAAGAAAATGCAAAAATCCAGAAAAATTGGAATTTTAATTTAGAAATATTCTTATTAATTATTCATGGATTTTTACATCTTTATGATTATGACCACGAAATTCCAGAAGAGAAAGAGAAGATGTTTGATATCCAGGATTCAATATTAGAGGATGTAAGGTTAAAATTTGGACTTTAAATCCTCTTTACTGTTTCCTAGAATAGGTTTGACAAATGTTGTAAAATTTATAATAAATATATTTTTTTGCAAAAATTAGTTATGGAAGAAAAATTTAAATCTGGTTTTGTTGGTTTGATAGGAAGGACTAATGTAGGAAAATCAACTTTTATAAATAGTGTTTTAAGGCAAAAAGTTGTAATAATTACAGATAAATGCCAAACTACAAGGAATAGAATTAATTGCATATATAATTCCTTGAATTCACAAATTATTTTTGTTGACTGCCCCGGTTTTTTCAAGCCCAAAGACCTTTTAGGAAAAAAATTAAATAAAGTGGTTGGCGATGTCATAAAAGATTCAGATGTGCTTTTAGCTATGGTTGATGTAGCTGGAGGGATTGGAAGCGGCGACTTTTATGTTTTGGAACAAATTAAAAATATTAAAAAACCAAAAATACTTCTTTTAAATAAAATTGATAAAATTGGGGAAAAAAAATTAGATTCAGAAAGAAAAAAAATTGCCCATTTAGACCAATTTGAAAAAATAATATCTATATCTGCAAAAACCGGAAAAAATTTGGATATTTGTATAGAAGAAACAAAGAACCTTTTGCCTGAAGGCCCTAAATATTTTAATGATGATATTATTTCAGACCAGCCAATAGAGAAACTAGTCTCAGATATTGTAAGGGAAAAATTAGCGCTTAATTTAATGCAGGAACTTCCGCATAGCATAGGGGTTAAAGTAAAAAAATACCAGGAAGGAGAAACAAAATCAGGTGAGGATATTATAAATATAAGCTGTGATATCTATACTGAAAAAAAATCTCAAAAAGCTATAGTAATAGGGAAATCAGGAAGAATGTTAAAAAAAGTTGGGATGGAGGCAAGAAAAGAACTGGAAAATTTATTTGAATGTAAAATTTACCTAGGGCTATGGGTAAAAATAGCACAAAATTGGACTAAAAACGAAGCTTTATTAAAAGAATTAGGATATTGACAATTATTTAACATAAGGTCAGGTGATTAAAACGCTAACTAAAGAACAATTAGCAAAAACAATTGATCAGACATTGCTTAGGCCAATAACTACTATTAAAAATATTGAAAAGCTATGTGGTGATGCGAAGAAAAACCATTTCGCAGCAGCAACTATTAACCCTTCTTTTATTGTCACTGCAAAAAATTTGCTGCTGGATACTGATGTTAAGGTATGCTCCATGGTCGGCTTCCCTCTAGGGGCTAATACTATAGAATCCAAAGTGTTTGAAGCAAGGGATAATGTAAGAAAAGGTGCAGATGAGCTGGACATAGTAATAAACCTGGGCGCCCTTAAAGGTGGAAATTATGATTATATAGAAAAGGAAATAGGCTTAATAGTAAGTGTTATCCGCAGGGAACAAATGGCTGAATACAATAAGCATATAAATATAAAATTTATAATTGAAACCGGGGTTTTAACTAAAAGCGAGGTAAAAAAGGTCTGTAAAATTATTGAGGATTCTGGCGCTGATTTTATTGAAACTTCCACAGGTTTTGGCGTAAGGGGAGTTGAACTTGACGATATCAGGCTGATAAGAGAAGTTGTAACTAGAAATATTGGAGTAAAAGCTTCGGGCGGCATAAGGACTTTTGCTGATGCTCAAGCATTAATTGACGCAGGTGCCACAAGGCTTGGCACCAGCAGTGGATTAAGCATAATGGAAGAGTACAGCAGCTATTTTGATAAATAATGCCTACTTATAAAGCAAAGGCTTTAATCTTAAGAACTTATAAGCTGGGAGAAGCAGATAAAATTTTAAAACTTTACTCTCAGTACAGGGGACTTATTAGTGCTGTGGGCAAAGGAGCAAGAAGATCTAAAAGCAGGTTCGGGGGAAGGCTAGAGCTTTTTAACCTTGTAGATGCGGAGTTTTATGAAGGAAAGTCATTAGATATAATAAGCCAGGCAGAAATAATAGAAAACTTTAAAAATATATCTAGCGACTTTTCAAAGTTTGTCTTTTGTGAGTTAACAAGCAAAATAATACTAAAAACACATAATGAGATAAGCGATCCATCAGAAGAGCTTTTCAAGCTAATATATATTTGTTTTAGGGAAATAAATAATGCAGGCTATGAAGATATAATAAGCCTTAAAAAAATAATGGCTTTTTTTATTGCCAGGTTCCTGGCGATAGCAGGGTTTAGCCCATTATTTAATGCTTGCGCTAAATGCAATAAAAAAATTGAAGGGCTTTATAATTTCCATAATAAGGAAGTATTTTTTTCAATTAAGTTAGGCGGGGTTCTTTGCAAGGATTGTGGGATAAGTTCACAAAATACAAAGTTTAATGCCAAGACTTTTCGCCTTTTTTATGATTTATTCAATAAAAAAATTGAAGAAATAAGAGATATGGAAGTTGACCACTTTGCTTTGAAAAAAGTTTATAAAATTCTGGAAAGCTACATTATTTATCATACAGACTGCAATCTTGACAGTTTTAAATATTTTAAAAAGATCGGCATTTAAAAAGTAAAAACTTGCCTTGATATATGAACTATAGTTCAATATAATTATAAAATTAAGTAATATTTTTATAAATTATGATTTATATAGAAAGAAGATTTTGCACGGGTTGTAGATTATGCAAAAAAGAATGCCCTAGTGATGCTATAAAAATTATTAATTATAAAGCTTATATAGATTATTCAAAATGCAGTGAATGCTACAGGTGTGTATATGTTTGCCCCAGTTCTGCTATCAAGAGAAAAACTTCTACCAAGGCAAGCAAAACCCAATTAAAAAAAGATTTATCAAATATAGGGGATAAAGTAAAAGAGATTAAGTCAAGCTTAGATAAAATAGAAAAAAGATAGTTATGAAAAAAGAAATAGGATATGAAGACATAGATCAGGCAAGAAAAACTTTAGGATTGGAAGAGAAAGAAAGCATAAAAAATATTAAAAAAAAATACAGGAAGCTTGCCCTAAAATATCACCCTGATAAGTGTAAAAGCGGGCAAAGGGAAGAATGCGAAAAAAAAATTAAAAGTATAAACCAAGCTTATAATATTATCATGGATTACTGTTTTAAATATGAAATTTCTTTTAGCCTGGAAATGGTAAGAAAAGTTGAGGATGGAGAATATATCAAGCACCACAGGGAAAAATTTTACCACAGGTGGTGGTAATGGTGGCTATTATAGAACCCTTTGAAAAATATACGAAAAAATATGAGGATTGGTTTCTAAAACATAAGTTTGCCTACCAGTCTGAGATTAGGGCGATAAAAGAGATAATGCCAACTTTTGAAAAAGGCATAGAGATTGGGGTTGGCAGCGGCAGGTTTGCAGAACCTCTAGGCATAAAGTTTGGCATTGAGCCATCAAGAAAAATGGCGGCAATTGCTAAAAAAAGGGGAATAAAAATTATAGAAGGTACGGCAGAAAACCTGCAAATTAAAGACTGCAGTTTTGATCTTGCACTTATGGTTACTACATTATGTTTTTTGGAAGATGCGGCTAAAGCATTTAGCCAAATACATAGAATATTAAAACCGGGAAGCTATTTTGTAAATGGCTTTGTCGATAAGGAAAGCAAGGTAGGCCGTATTTACCAAAAGCATAAAGAAAAAAATGTTTTCTATAAATATGCAAAATTTTATTCAGTTAAAGAGGCTTTAGATTTATTAAAAAATGCAGGTTTTAAAAATTTTAAAACCAAGCAAACCATATTTAAAACCTTGGACAAAATAGATAAAGTGGACAATCCCAAAGATGGCTACGGGGAAGGCTCTTTTGTAGTTATTAAAGCTTTTAGGCAATAATAATCATATTTTATCCAAATTGTTTAAGATTTCTCTATAACCTATTAATAATAAAAATTTCCCATCCTTAATTGACTATCAGTAACATTATTATTAAAATAGTAGATTATGTATTTCCAGGATATAATTTTTAACTTACAAAAATATTGGAGCAGCAAAGGCTGTATAATTAAGCAGCCTTTAGATTTGGAGAAAGGGGCAGGAACCTTTAACCCCGACACTTTTTTAAGGTGCCTGGGCCCTGAACCCTGGAATGTTGCTTATGTCGAGCCTTCCAGGAGGCCTACTGATGGCAGATACGGAAAAAATCCTTTCAGGACCCAGTTTTATTACCAATACCAGGTATTATTAAAACCTTCCCCGGATGATGTTATTGACCTTTATTTAGGCTCACTTGAGAGTTTGGGAATAAATTTAAAACAGCATGATATTAGGTTTGTTGAAGATGATTGGCAGTCTCCTACCATTGGAGCAGCTGGCCTTGGATGGGAAGTATGGGCAGATGGCATGGAAATTACGCAATTTACTTATTTCCAACAGATGGGCGGGATTCAGCTAAAACCGATATCTACAGAAATAACTTACGGCTTGGAAAGAATTGCCATGTATCTGCAGGACAAGGATAGTTTCTGGGATCTTAAATGGAATGATTCTATTACTTATGGGGATGTAGGTTTGGAGTCTGAGAAGCAGTGGTGTAAATATAATTTTGAATTGGCTGATATAGAAATGCTACTTGACCTGTTTGAAAAATTTGAAAAAGAATTTGAAAAAGCCATTAATGAGGATTTAGTTTTTGTTGCCTGTGAATATGTCTTAAAATGCTCACACACCTTTAATTTATTAGATGCCAGAGAAGCAATTAGTGTAGCTGAGCGTACTTCATATATTGCCAGGGTTAGAAATTTAGCTAAAAAACTTTGCAAAGCCTATATAGAACAAAGAAAGGAATTGGGTTATCCCTTAATTAAGAAATAGTTATGGATACATTAGTAATTGAAATTGGAACAGAAGAACTGCCTTCCTTATGCATAAGTGAAGGGATAAAAGAATTTAAAAATATAATTGGCAAGAATTTAGGCCAGAACAGGATAAATTTTTCTAAAATTAATACTTATAGTTCACCCAGAAGATTATCTGCAATTGTAAAGGGAGTTGACCCCATACAAAAATCGGAGAAAAAATTAGTAACCGGCCCTCCTAAAAAAATTGCTTATGACAAAGATGGAAACCCCAATAAAGCTGCTATTGGTTTTGCTAAAAGCATAGGCTTAAATCCAGAAGAATTGGAAGAAATTAAAACATCTAAAGGCATATACATGGGGAAAACCATACTGGAAGAAGGCAAGCCATCATTAGATATTTTGCCTAGCATACTTAAACAAAGCATCCTATCCCTTTCTTTTTCCAAGCAGATGCGGTGGAACAATCTAGATATTACCTTTGCGAGGCCTATCAGGTGGATACTTGCTTTATTGGGGGACAAAATCATAAAGTTTGATTTAGCTAATATTACTTCTGGAAATATTACATATGGGCACAGGACTCTTTCTAGCCGGCCTATAGAGATAGGCAATGCTAAAGATTATATAGAAATACTTGAAAATGATGGGAAAGTTATCATTGATCCTGATAAGCGTAAAGATATTATAGTTAAGTCCATAAATAAAATTGAAAAAAAAGAGTGGGATAATAAATTTAAAGCCATAGTAGGCCAGGACCTATTAGGAGAGGTAGTGAATCTGGTAGAGATTCCAAATGTTTTAATAGGAGATTTTCCCAAAGAATTTTTATATATTCCCAAAGATATTTTAGTAAAAGCTATAGAATACCACCAGAAATACTTTGCAGTATTAAACAAGGAGGGAAATGTTTCAACCAAATTTATTATTGTCCAAAATGGTATAGAGGATAGTGTTGGTGAAATAGCTAAAGGGAACAGCAGGGTTCTTAGGGCAAGATTAAGCGATGCTTCTTTTTTCTATGAAGAAGATAAAAAGCATGATTTTTCCCATTGGCTTGAAAGGCTAAAGGGTGTCATATTCTATTCAGGAATTGGGAGCATGCATGACAAGGTAGAAAGAATTAAAAAAATTTCTTTAAATATTGCTTCAATTCTTAATAAATCCAGCTTGAATGATGATTTAAAAAAAGCGGCGGAGATATGTAAATGTGATCTGGTAACAAATATGGTGGTTGAATTTCCAGAACTACAGGGAACTGTTGGCAGGGAGTATGCTTTGGAAAAAGGCATAAAAAAGGATATAGCAAATTCTGTTTTTGAACACTACAAGCCAAACTTTTCCGGAGATAGCCTGCCTTCTACTGAATTAAGCACAATACTTTCAATAGCTGATAAAATAGATACTATTTCGGGCATGTTCTTGCTTGGAAACACCCCAACAGGTTCTGAAGACCCATTTGCATTGAGAAGAAAAGCTTCTGGAATTGTTAAATCGCTATTAGAAAAGAAATTTGATATAGAAATTTTAAGTTTAGTTAGTTATACATTGAATTTATATACCGAAAAATTTGATATGGTTAAGAAAGGCAAATTAGAAGACGAGATAATTGATTTTGTGCTTGCAAGGCATAGATTCATTTTAGAGAAGGAAAAGAAAAAGCTGGATGTATTTGATGCTATTGTTGCAGCAGTATCTGATTTTACCAATTACCCTTACGCT
>JAGYOJ010000048.1 GCA_018399435.1 Actinomycetota bacterium
TTTCATAATGTTTATTATAAAAATATAAAATTAATAAATTCCCGTAAGGGATAATATTTATGATAAAATAGCTTTATTAACTATTTCGCCCTTGTAGATATTTAGTCCCTTTTTTAAGGATTCATTTCCTTTAATGGCTTCGTCAATGCCTTTATTTGCTATTTCTATAATGTAGTCTATAGTCGCATTAGATAAAGCTTCAGTTGATGTTTTAGGTACTATACCCGGGATATTAGTTACACAGTAATGGATTATATCCCCATATTTAAAAGTGGGATTAGAATGTGTTGTGGGTTTGCTTGTTTCAACACAACCACCCTGGTCAATTGATATATCAATTATAATTGAAAGTTTTTTCATACTGGCTACCATTTCTTTGCTAACTATTTTTGGAGCTTTATGGCCCGGAATTAATACCGCACCAACTAAAATATCAACTTCCCTGCACAAATTACATATAAGGTTCTTAGAGGATTTTAAAACCATGATATTTTTAGGCAATATATTGCTTAATTCCCTTATCTTTTTATTATCTATTTCTAATAAATAAACATTTGCCCCAACTCCGGCTAACATCTTTGCCGCATTTAATCCTGCCACACCAGCACCTATAACTAAACTCGAGCATGGCCTTATGCCGCTGCTTGCTGACACTAATTTGCCCATTCCCCCATAAGGTTTTGTCAAATACGGCAATGAAGACAGTACTGAAACTTTGCCCCCTATTTCACTCATTGGCGCAAGCAATGGCAATGAACCATCTCCGTTTTCTACTGTTTCATAAGCTATCCCAATAATTTTTCTGCTAATCATTGCCTTTAAAAGCTGCTTATTGCTTGCAAAATGAAAATATGTAAATACTATTTGGTTTTCTTTAAATAAGCTATATTCACTTTCAAGGGGCTCTTTAACCTTTAAAATAAGCTCTGATTTTTTATATAGTTCATCTAGGCTAGATACAATTTTACCCCCTTTTGAAATATAATCATCATCGCTAAACCCGCTGCCTTCCCCGGCGCCAGCCTGTATTAGAATTTTATGGCCCATTTCAGCTAATGTAAGCAAGTTATTAGGGGTCAAAGCTACCCTAAACTCATTATTTTTTATTTCTTTAGGCACGCCAATTATCATAATATATACCTTATTTTCCCCGCTAAATTTAGTTCAAAAAACTTTTTGGATAATTTCCTTATAGATATTTTCTTTACTATTTTACCATTTCACACTTTACTTTAAACCAGCAAGTATAATTTACTTATAATAAGCAAAAACAAAAAATTATTGGCTTTAACTTTTTTTAATCTAATAAGGCTGCAATTTTCCTTTAAGTTGCTGGTTTAAGTCAAATATTTTCTCACATGTCTGGACATTACCTGAGCCATCCAGGGCAGGGCTTTCCTTAAACCATGGAGTAACCGTTGCATTCCATTTCTTAGTTATTTCTAATTTTCCTAATTCTTCATACACTCTGTTTATATCATCACATTCATAATAGACAATGGAAAGATTCTTGTAATTCCATATCAGCATATCTTTAACACCAGCATCTTTAATAGCATCCAATATTTCCGGCCACGGATTTTTATGAATATCACAATATTGGCCAATGAATTCTTCCTTGACTTCTATAACTAAACAATATCTTTTTAATGCCATAGCTACCCCTTTAAAAAATATCTAAATTTTATTATCAAATTATTTATGCCCTTAATAGCTTTTCCCTCCTAACTCTAATAGAGTCAATAAGTATAGCTACTATAAGTATTAATCCCTGGAAAGCTTCCCTCCATTCTATAGGTACATCAGCTAAGGCTAGGCCATTAGAGATTGAACCTAAAATGAAAGTAGCAACTAAAACCCCAACCAGGGTCCCTCTGCCGCCAGCAAGGGAAATTCCTGCTAATACGCATATTGTTAAAATCTTAAATTCATAACCTAAGCCAAACTCGCCTTGGGCAAAAGCAAGTTGGCTAGCCATAATAACTCCACCCATAGCAGCAGTTGCGCCTGATATAATAAACGTAAAAAATGTGGTTCTATCAACCGATACCCCTGCAAGCCTTGCCGCATCTGCGTTTGCGCCAACCTGGTATATGTTTCTTCCAAACTTAGTAAAACGCAATACCAAATACATCAATACAAGCAATCCTATAAAATATATTAATGTTAATGGTACATTATTAAAGACATATCCTCTGCCCACGAAAATAAAGGGCTTGTAATATATCCTGGCTGTCTCTGTAGCAAAAAAATAAGCCAGGCCCCTAAAAATGGCTAGTGTTCCAAGAGTAGTAATAATTGAGTTTATGCCTACAACAGTTACAAGGAAACCATTTATGGCTCCTATTGCTGCCCCTGCCAGCAAGGCAATCAAAATTACAACACCTATTGGCAAATTTAAGCCTTCAATATTGTAAAATTTTGCACATATAATTGCTGCAATGCCTAGTGTAGAGCCTACCGATATATCAAAATTGCCGGTTAATATTACTGTAGTTAAGCCAACTGCCATAATTCCTGATATAGAAATAGTAGCCAGAATACTTTTTATATTAGTTAAGCTTATATACAATGGATTAACGCTTGCAAAAATTGCAATCATTAGTATATATACAATTATTAGCGTTGGGGTCATTGAATTTTTCTTAAAAACATTTATTGTATCAAGAAAACTCTTTGTATTTTTATTTGCCATAAAAAACCTCAATCTATAATATTACATTTTTAATTCATAGCTGCTCTATTATTCCTTATTTCATAAGCAGCAACAATTATAATAAGTGCCAATCCTTGAAATAGCTGTATATAGTATGAAGGAACATTTAAAACAGAAAGTCCATTAAATATAACTGTAACTATTAGCACTCCTAACATTGTTCCAGCAACAGTTCCAGATCCACCCATTAGCGATATTCCTCCCAATAACACTGCAGAAAGAGTGGGGAGAGCAAGGTTTTTGCCATGATAAGACATTCCCACACCGGAAACCGCTACTATAATTATGCCGCCTATACCTGTAACCAGCCCCATAAAAGTATAAAGTAATATTTTTATCTTCTTTACCTTTATGCCTGAAAGTTTGGCTACTGTTGGGTTTGCCCCTATAAGGTATATAGTTCTTCCAACTTTTGTCTTGGCAAGTATAAACCAGTATACAATAACCAATACTATCAAAACTAATACAGGATAGGGTATCTTAAAAAAGGTTCTGGTAGCAAAATAATATAGCGGATCTGTCATTACCAAAATTGAATACGTATTACTAAAAGTATTTGCTAATACTAAAGCTAAAGCCTGTAAAATTGCCATCATTCCAAGGGTTAGTATTATAGGAATTAGATCAAAACTTTCAATCAGCAACCCATTAATAAAGCCAACAAAAACGCCTACTAGCACTCCTATTATTAAAGCTAACCATAAATTAACCCCCCCTACAGTATAAAGCAAAGCAATAACAACTGATATTAAAGAAATTGAAGACCCAAATGATATATCCAGGCCTCTTGCAATCATCAATGGAGTAAGTCCGAGAGCCAATATGCCAGTTAGGACCATGTTCTTTAACATAGTGCTAATATTATTATAAGCAATAAAATCACTATTTATAAGCGTGAAAAACGCAACCAAAACTCCTAAAATTATTAATAATATAATCGTATCAGAAAGTCTTAAACCTTTCTTTTTTGTATTAATATCTTGCATATATTCAGCCTTTCATTAATCTATTTTAAGTAGATGCTAAATGCATTAGTTCTTCTTGATTTGTTTCCTTCGTTTTAAATTCACCAATAATCTCCCCGTCTTTCATAACATAGACCCTGTCCGATATAGCCAAAATTTCGGGAAGTTCGCTTGACACTATTAATACACCTACACCTTTTTCACAAAGATCTTCTGCAATTTTATATATTTCAGCTTTTGAGCCCACGTCAATGCCTCTAGTTGGCTCATTCATGAGAAGTATTTTAGATTCTCTTTCTAACCATTTGGCAACAACTACTTTTTGCTGGTTCCCGCCTGATAGGCTCTTTACCATTGTTTTATGGCTGGGCGCTTTTATACTTAACTTATCAAACCATTTATCGCAATGTTTTTTTTCAATTTTCTGGTCAATCATAAACCCATTGCCTAAATTTTCAATATTAGCAGAAGTAATATTTTCACCAACGGTCATTTCTGTAGCAACCCCTTCTTCCTTGCGGTCTAGGGGCACATAACCTATATTGTATTTCTTGGCTATATTAGGGTGCGTTAATTTTATTTCTTTTCCCTCCACAAATACTTGGCCGCTGGTAGCTATTTTGTCACCAAAAAGTACAGAAAAAAGACTATGGGTTCCCGCACCGAGAAGGCCAAAGAAAGCAACTATCTCTCCAGCTTTCAAGTAAAAAGAGACATCTTTTACTTTGTTTAAATAAGATACATTTTTTACCTCAAGGATAACTTTTCCTTTTTCAATTTCTTTTTTAGGATACTGTTCTGAGAATTTTTTCCCTACTATAAGGGATACTAATTCATCTCTGCTTGTCTCTTTAGTTAATTTATCTCCAACTTTCCTTCCATCTCGTAAAACAACTACTCTGTCCGTTATCTCAAATATTTCTTCCATACGGTGTGATATGTATATTATTGTAACTCCCATTTCTTTTAATTTCCTAATAGTTTTATAGAGGTTATCAACATCTTGTTCATCCAATGCTGAAGTAGGCTCATCCATTACCAGTATTTTTACATCTCCATGTATTGCCTTTGCAATTTCTACCATCTGTTTTTCAGCTACTGTTAATTTTTCCATAACCTTAAAAGGATCTATGTCTGAATTTAATTTATCCAATATTTCCCTAGCTTTTTTTCCCATCTTTCTCCAAGATATAAAACCGCCTTTGGCTCCTATGGTCTCACCTGCAAAAATATTTTCTGCTACTGTAAGCGGTTCAAAAGAAGTAAGTTCCTGATAAATTACTTTAATTCCTTCGTCAATACTTTCGTGGGGATGCTTGAAAACTTTTTCTTCTCCATCTATTATTATCTTGCCTTCCTCTAAAGAATAAGCCCCGGAAAGTATTTTAATAAGGGTAGATTTACCAGCGCCATTTTCTCCAAGCAGCCCTAAAATCTCACCCTTTTTTACCTTTATGTCTATATTGTCTAAAGCCTTTACCCCAGGGAAATTTTTGGTTATCGATTTCATTTCTAAAACAACATTATTCTCTGACATCTGTAACCTTCCTTTTGGGTATAATTTTTAAATTTACTGGACTTCTATAGGGGGTTTTTGCTAAACCCCCTATAGTCATTTAAATAATAACTTAAGCGCTCACTTAATATTATTCAGGATAATATTCATCAATATTATCAGGAGCAATAATTACATTATCTACATACAGATATGGAGGAACCGCATTTCCATACATATACGCTAATGCTCCAGGAACTATATATTCTCCATATTTTTCTGGGAAATAAGCGCTATCGCCATCAACAACTCCATCCCTAACAAGCTCTTTTCCTAAGTCATCTAAGCCTTGTGACATAATCATCCACTTGTCAGGATCCCATCTGCCTGCAATTTCTGCTGCTGCCTGAACACCTGCCGCAGCCTGGTCATTTAAGCAAAATACCATTATGTTCTCAGCTTCTGGATATGCTGCAAGTATGTCAATCATAGCAGATTCAGCATCATCTGTAGTACTTCCCGCATCTACTAATAAGGCTTTTGAGCCTTCAGCATCTACGTCTGCTTCGTCCCCAAATTTTTCTTTGAAAACGTCTATAGACCCGTGCATTCTTAAAGCAACAGTATCGCCAATAGCTGGATTCCACAGGAAGAATACTCTATCTACATTTTCCCATCCGCCATATGTTTCATCTATTTGATCTGCTGCCCAGTTGCCTGTAAGAACAGCTGTACCATAATTGTCTACACCCATGAATGGGAAACCAGGAACTGGAATATCTACAGCTATAATAAATATGCCAAGCTCTTCAGCTCTTCTTCCAATCTGTGCATTAATCTGTGCGTCTAGCTGGAATTCTACAAATACTTCCGGCTCTTTATTGAAAACAATATCTGCATTTTGTATAGCTATTGATGGATCTGCTGCATTGTCAAGAATTGTAAGGTCATCTTCAGACCCGCCTGCAAGTTTCCATTGCTCTATTAGGCCATTTTCCACTGATAGGCAGAAAGGAAATGATTTCAAGAAATTAGCAAAAGCTAATGTATGGCCTTCTGCTGGGTTGCCTTCGTATTCTCCGGCAGCAGCCATTTCCCTTAACTTTTCGTAAGTATAAGGTGACTCTTCTTCCACTTCTACCGTTTCAGTAACAGTTTCGGTAACAGTTTCAGTAACAGTTTCAGTAACAGTTTCTACAGCCGGTTCTGCTGCACATCCAGCTGTAATTGAAAACGTAGCTACTAAAACTACAACCAATAAAGCTATTAGTAATTTTGAAACTTTCACTTTACCTCCTTTGATTTGATAAAATTTAATAACTGAAATTAAATATTGCTTATGGTTTCACCCCTTTCAATTTCTATAGATTGCCTTTAAAAAATTGTTTATTTAATAATCAAGAATAAAAGTTATTAATTATGTTACAACGTTTTAATTAAAACGTTGTAATCATTTTTATATTTTTATTATTTTTTGTCAAGATTTTTAGTTATAAAAATTTTATACTCCTTGATATTATCCTCCTTCTCTTTTTTCTAATTCAACCTGTGTATTGTAAAATTCCTTTATGATATCGCTAAATTTTTCAACTGATTCATCAAAAATCTCTTTCCCAAACTCTTTAGTGGCGCCTGTTGGGTCGCCCGCTGCACCATAAACTGAATTTTCAAGATGCCATGTAGAAAGATAAAGCATTTTTTTCCTGTTTGAACCAAAATCCACAGGGCAATATTTTAAATTGCTTTTCATAATATCAGTATCATTTGCAACAGACATGTCTACATAATTTGTAAGATAAAGCATAAGGGAGGTTTCAACCTCTCCTGCATGGCCTATACCGCCTTCTTTAGATTTTCTCCTCTTGTTTATTAAATCCTTATTGTATAATCCAAATACATTAACAATTCCAGGAAATACATTAAAATCATCCCCTATTGACCTTACCACTACATCCAGTACGCCAGGATTATTGCCATGCCCATTAAATATTAGGATTTTAGTTATTCCATAATCTATAATTGATTTACAAATATCATACATCAGGTCTATTAACACTTTTGGCCTAATAGTTATTGTGCCTGGCCATTTTTTTAATTTTGCAACTGTATAACCAAACCATACTGGAGGAGTTACTGCTATAGGAATTTCTTTTTTAACTTTTTCAGCAGATGCGATTGAAACATCATATGCAATTTTAGTATCTGTAATAATTGGCAAATGCCTTCCATGTTCTTCACATGCTCCTATAGGTATGACAATCATGCCGTCTTTTTTTACCAGTTTGCCAACTTCAGGCGACCTTAGATTTTCATATTTTATATCCATTTTTGCTCCTTTTTAAAAATTCTTTTATTTATACCCCAGATCTTTTTCAGCTATGCCTATAGCTTCATCAATTATTTCCAATCCCTTTATTGCCAGATCTTCTGTCATGGTAAGCGGCGGAGCAAGCCTTAAAATATTTCCTGCTGGTATCCAGGCAAGCCCTCTTTTAAAAGCCTCTACGTATACTTTTTTGCCTGCCTCTATGAAGGGCTCATTTGTATTCTTGTCTTTTACCAGATCTATTCCAAGAAGAAAGCCCTTGCCCCTAACATCTCCAACTATCTTATGGCTGTCTTTTATTTCTACTAGTTTTTCCATCATTTTTTTGCTTACCGCATTAACATTGTCCAGCAAGTTTTCTTCTTCTATAACTTCCAGGGTTGCAAGCCCGGCCGCGCAAGCCATTGGGTTGCCGCCATAGGTTGTTGATGCGCTGGCAACCTCTAAGGCCCAGGAATACTCTTCTTTTACTGCAAATGCACTTATAGGAAAGCCTCCAGCAACTCCCTTGCCTAACACAATTACATCAGGCACAATATCATAATGTTCAACACAGAACATCTTCCCAGTTCTTCCCATACCGGCTAAAATCTCATCAACTACAAAAATCATATCTTGCCTTTTACAAATTTCTGATATTCTGGGTATTATTTCATCCTTGTAAACTACAGAGCCGCTATAGCCCTGGATAGGCTCCATTATGAGGCCTGCCTGCTGCCCTGTTCCTTCCATTTCTATAGTGCCTTCTAGCGCTTCCATGCATGCAAGGCCACATTCAGGATATTTTAATTTTAGAGGGCACCTAAAACAATTAGGCGTTGGTGATAAGTGGCAGCCAGTTGCCCTGGGGCCAAATGCAGTGTTTCCAAGTGATGATAGGCTCATGGAGTTCATGGTTTTGCCATGCCAGTCGGCCCAAAATGAAAACATTTCATATTTGCCTTCTTTTATAACCCTTACTGCCCTAAGCGCTGCTTCAACAGCTTCTGAACCGCCACCGAAAAGCTGGATGCCGCTTAAATCTCCTGGCAAAACACTGGCTAACTTTTCTAAAAATAATGCTTTTACTGGTGTAGTAAAATCATGACAATTCATTAAAGTTTTAACATGTTCGGTAGTTTTTTCAACCACTTTTGGATGGCAATGGCCAGTGCTATTGCAATATATGCCTGCTGAAAAATCAATATAAGTATTTCCATCAACATCAGATATGCTATTGCCGCTGCCGCTTGCAAATACAACAGGGAATTGCTTTACCTGTCCAGAATAGCCTTTCATGTGTTTAGCGGCCCTGCTGTGCCACTTCTGGGATTCTGGCCCTGGGGGCATTACTTTAATTTTTGGTAATCTTGCTTCATCCATCTTCTTTTCTCCTTTTAATTTTCGTATATCCATTTAATAATTTATCCCAATAGCCATTTTCTTTTTGGGGTGTGTAGATTTTTTCTTTATTTGAATTTTTTATTATTTCCCTTCCCTCATCAATTGATTTTATTTCTCCTAATGAAAAAAGCTGTGCTACTGCATTTCCATTTATAGTTG
>JAGYOJ010000049.1 GCA_018399435.1 Actinomycetota bacterium
TTTTTTTTGAAAAGGATTTAAAAAATAGATTATTTGGGAGGATAGATTTGAAAGTAATATTAAAAAAAAGTTATGAAAATTTAGGCAATGTTGGGGAAATTGTAGAAGTTAAAGATGGATTTGCAAAAAATTATTTAATACCTAATGAGATAGCTGTTTTGGCAACAAAAGGCAATGTAAAACAGATGGAATTGGTTAAAAAGTCATTAATGAAAATAGAAGCAAAAAACATAGAGGAAGCAGAAAAGATTGCAGAAGCCTTAAAGGATCTTGAGATGGATTTTATGGTAAAAACCAGTGAAGAAGGCAAGCTATATGGTTCAATTACCAGTAAAGATGTTGCTGAGAGGATTGCAAAAGAAAGAAATGTTGAAATAGATAGAAAAAAAATCGAACTGGGAGAGCATATTAAAGAATTAGGGGAATATGATATAGAAATTAAGCTGTATAAGGATGTAAAAACTACTGTAAAAGTTATTTTGGAAAGTGAAAACCAGGATGAAATAATATCTAAGGAAGAAAAGGCAGAAGAAGAAAAAAAAGAAGAAATTGAAGAAAAAGAAAAAAGCCCTGAGCAATAAAATATGGAAGATGTAAAAAATAAGAAGAATATAAAGCCAATAGATACCAGCAAACTTGAAAGGGTCCCCCCTTATAATATTGAAGCCGAAGAATCTCTTCTAGGGTCAATGCTGGTTTCAAGGGAAGCAATAATGTCTACCGTAGAGACAATTATACCAGATGCTTTTTACAGGAAAATAAACCAAATAATCTTTACGGGAATTATTGAGCTATATTCAAAAGGGGAACCTGTTGACCCTATAACTTTAGCAGACCATTTAGAAAAAAATGGCAAGCTTGAAGAAGTAGGTGGAAAAACTTTTATCCATTCCCTTGTAAGTAATATACCATTGGCTTCAAATGCAAAATATTATGCCCAGATAGTAAACCATAATTATATTCTTAGAAAATTAATATACTCTGCAACAGAGATTGCTACTATGGGCTATGAAGTCCCTGATGACCTATCAAGCACTATTGATAAGGCACAACAATTAATTTTTTCAGTTTACCAGGACTATAACAGGGGCAGTGAATCGGGCAAGATGGTTGCCATGAAAGACATCTTATCAGAGGTTTATGAACAAATTGAAAATTTATATGAAAACCATTCTAATGTAATAGGGGTTCCAACAGGCTTTATTGATTTAGATAAAAAAACATCAGGCTTTCAAAATTCTGATTTAATAATCCTGGCCTCAAGGCCTGGCATGGGGAAAACATCCTTAGCTTTAGCAATAGCAAAACATGTAGCATTAGAAGAAGAGATCCCTGTTGCCTTATTTTCCCTGGAGATGTCAAAACAACAAATTGCCCAGAGGTTAATGTGTGCTGAAGCAAGGATTGATCTGCATAGATTAAGGTCGGGTAACCTAAGGGACGATGAATGGCCTAAGCTTGCTAGATCAATTGAAAGATTGGCAGAAAGCAAATTATATATAGATGATGCTGCATTTCTAACTTCAATGGATCTAAGGTCAAGGGCAAGAATGCTGGCAAGCACTCATGGTATAAAGTTATTGATAGTAGATTATCTTCAGCTTATGCAATCAAGCAAAAATTATAGAGATAACCGTGTTTTGGAAATAACTGAAATTTCAAGAAGTTTAAAAGGTATTGCAAAGGAATTAAATATTCCCGTGATAGCAATATCACAGCTCTCAAGAGAAGTTGAGAAAAGAGAAAGCAGGAGGCCTAATCTTTCTGATTTAAGGGAATCCGGTGCAATAGAGCAGGATGCCGACTTAGTAATCTTTATTTACAGGGACGAATATTATGATGAAAATACCAAAGACCAGGGTATTGCAGAAATCAATATTGCAAAACACAGGAACGGGCCAACTGCAAAAATACATTTGAATTTTTATAAACAATATGCATTATTCCGTAATTTAAGTAAGGCAAATAAATAAACCAGGAGTTAAAAATGCCAAGTATAGTAATAGTCGGAACCCAATGGGGGGACGAAGGGAAAGGAAGAATAACTGACCTTTTAGCAAAAAAAGTTGATTATGTAGTAAGGTTTCAAGGAGGAGATAATGCTGGGCATACAGTCTTATTAAAAGATAAAGAATTCAAGCTTCACTTGATCCCTTCAGGAATTTTTTATCCCCATGTTTGTTGTGTTATAGGCAATGGGGTAGTAGTAAACCCGGAAGTTTTAATAAGCGAAATAGAAAATTTAGAAAAACAGGGATATAGCACTGATAACTTAAAAATTAGCTGCAATGCCCATTTAGTAATGCCCTATCATAGAATATTAGATAAAGCTGGAGAAAATAGGCTAGGAAAGTCCAAAATTGGGACTACGCATAAAGGGATAGGGCCGGTATATTCAGACAAGGCTGCAAGAATTGGAATTAGGACCCAGGATATACTTGATTTGAAAATATTTAGAAAAAAACTAGAGGTAAACTTAAAGTTAAAAAATGCAATAATGGAAAAAATATATGGGCTAAAACCCTTGGACCTGGAAGAAGTTTTTGAAAAATATAAAGGGTTTGCAGAAAAAATTGGTAAATATATAGAAGATACTTCTTTTTTAATTAACCAGGCATTAGATAAAAATAAAAAAGTCTTATTTGAAGGCGCCCAGGGCACTTTATTAGATATAGATCATGGATCATACCCATTTGTAACTTCTTCTTCAACAGTTGCCGGAGGGACTTATAGTGGGGCTGGGATAGGTCCTGGAAGATTAGATGAAGTGCTAGGGATTGTTAAGGCTTATACAACCAGGGTAGGATCCGGACCTTTCCCAACAGAAGATGAAGGCAAAACAGGAAATTATTTGAGGGAAAAAGGACATGAGTATGGAACCACAACGGGCAGGCCGAGAAGATGCGGATGGTTAGATATGGTTATATTAAAATATTCAGCAATGATTAATCAGTTAGACTCAATAGCCCTAACAAAATTGGATGTTCTTACAGGCTTGGAAAAATTAAAAATATGTACTGGTTACAAGTATGGCGATAAATTGTTTGAAAACCATCCAAATCACCAAACTGTTTTGCATAAGTGTAGGCCAGTATATGAAGAAATGGATGGGTGGAAAGAGAATATAAAAGATATAAAAAATTTTCAAAATCTTCCAGAAAATGCGAAAAAATACATTAAGAATATAGAAAATATTTTAAAAATCCCTGTTTCTATGGTAAGCGTGGGGCCTGAAAGAAATCAAATTATAATAAGGGAAGAAGATTTAAGGAAAAGCGCTTTTAATTATAATTCAACAATAATAATATAATTTAAAGGGAATAGCATGAAAGTTTTAGTACTGGGAAGCGGTGGAAGGGAACATTGCTTAGCTTGGAAAATTTCTAAGAGCGATTTAGTAAAAGAAGTGTTTGTAGCGCCAGGTAATCCTGGCATAGCCGGTATTGCAAATTGTATAGATATTGAAATAGGCAAAAAAAATTTCGATAAGTTATCAGATTTTGCTGAAAAGCAATCAATAGATTTAACTATAGTAGGCCCAGAAGCTCCATTAGTTGATGGTATAGTAGATCATTTCAATCAAAAAAATTTAAAAATATTTGGCCCAGAGAGAGAAGCCGCAATGATTGAAGGCAGCAAAGTTTTTACCAAAGATTTAACACAGAAGTATGATATACCTAGTGCAAATGGCAAAATTTTTGTTAAAGGTGAATATGACAGGGCAAAAAAATATTTAAATGATTTGCCGGATTCCGAATACCCAAAGGTTTTAAAAGCAGACGGTTTGGCTGCGGGAAAAGGCGTGTTAATAGCTAAGACCAGAAGCGAAGCAATTTTAAGCTTAGACACAATTTTAGTTGAAAATAAATTTGGGGCTGCTGGTGATAAAGTAATAATTGAAGATTTTCTTGAAGGTTTTGAAGCCTCTATTTTGTGCTTATGCGATGGAGAAAATATATTGCCTATGGATTTAGCCCAGGATTATAAGCGTATATATGATGGGGATAAAGGTAAAAACACAGGAGGCATGGGCAGCTATAGCCCAGTTCCCATGATAGGCAAAAAAATACTGGAAAAAATATTAGAAAATATTATTTATCCCACATATAATGCCCTAAAAAGGGAAGGCATAAGGTATAAAGGTATACTTTATGGGGGGTTAATGATTTCAAACGGGAACCCATATTTGCTTGAATATAATTGCAGGTTTGGCGACCCTGAAACACAGGCCGTACTACCAAGATTAGAAGATGATATTGTGCCTTTATTAATAGATTGCGCTAATGGAAACCTAAAGGCCAGCAAGCTTAATTGGAGCAAAAATAGGAGTGTTTGTGTAATCACGGCTTCTAAAGGTTATCCGGAAAGCTCTTCAAAAGGGGATATTATTTCTGGCCTAGATAAAGTAGATACAGAAAAAACTCTTCTATTCCATGCAGGTACTAAAAAAGTAGATGGCAACTTTGCAACAAACGGTGGAAGAGTATTAGGCCTAGTTACAACAGCCACTAGTTTTAAAAAGGCAAGAAGCATATTATATTCTGAAATAAAGAAGATAAAATTCAATGGCATTCAATATAGAAAAGATATTGCATTAAGAGTTGAGGAGGAAAAGTGGGCGATTTAAAAAATAAGGTAGCAGTTATAATGGGAAGCACTTCGGATGAGGGAATAATGAAGAAGGCTATAAATGTTTTAAAGAAGTTTGGAATAGATTATGAGGTGAATGTGCTTTCTGCACATAGAATGCCTAATAAATCAGCAGATTTTGCAAAAAACGCGGCAAAAAATGGATTTTCAGTAATAATAGCAGGGGCAGGCAAAGCAGCGCATCTTCCAGGAGTAATTGCTTCCCATACCAGCTTGCCGGTTATAGGGGTGCCTATAAAAACATCAGACTTAGGGGGCCTTGATTCTTTGCTTTCAATTGTTCAAATGCCTTCAGGGGTGCCTGTTGCAACAGTAGCAATAAATGGTTCCAAGAATGCAGCCCTTTTAGCTATACAAATTCTTTCACTTAAAGATTCTAGTTTGAAGAAGAAGTTTATGGAATATAAAAAAGGCTTAGAAGGATAGTTTTATTAAAAAAATGTTAAAATTTTTTTAATATATTAAAATTTATTTTTTTTCTGCTATTATTTTTATATTAAAATTCTAAGGCAAGGAATTGCATGGAAAATGAAATTAATATAAAGACTAAGGATTTTGGCTTTTACTATGGAGACACCAAAGTTCTTTCTGATATTAGCATGGACATTAAAAGAAATACTATAACTTCAATTATTGGCCCTTCGGGTTGCGGCAAATCAACTTTTTTAAGGGCATTTAATAGAATGAATGATTTAATTAATAATACCAAAGTTGAGGGTTCAGTAATAATTAATGGCATAGACTTGTATAAAGCAAATATAGACGTAGTAGAATTAAGAAAAAAGGTTGGCATGGTATTCCAAAGGCCAAATCCCTTTCCAAAAAGTATATATAATAATATAGCTTATGGCCCTAGGCTTCATAAAAAATATAGTAAAATGGAATTAGATTCACTTATAGAAACTAGCTTAAAGAAAGCTGCACTGTGGAATGAAGTTAAAAATAAATTAAATACTAATGCTTTAGAATTGTCAGGTGGGCAACAGCAAAGATTATGCATTGCAAGGGTGCTGGCAGTTGAGCCTGAAATAATATTAATGGATGAGCCAGCTTCAGCGCTGGATCCAATATCAACACAAAAAATAGAAGATTTAATAGATGAGCTTAAAGAAAAGTATACAATACTAATTGTTACCCATAATATGCAACAAGCTGCAAGGGTTTCTCAGCGTACCGCTTTCTTTTTAACAGAAGAAATAGACGAACCCGCAACATTGATTGAATATGATTACACCAATAAAATATTTACAAATCCTACAGATACCCGTACTGAAAATTATATAACTGGGAGATTTGGTTAAAAAATATTATATTTTGACATCTAATATTCCATGCAATATAATAGCCAAATTAATAAACTCTATATTATTTAATACCCAGGGGAAAATAAATGAAAGAGTATCGCCTAACTAAAGAGGGCCATGAATCTCTTGCCAAAGAGTTAGATGATTTAGTGAAAAATAAGAGAAAAGAAGTCGCTGGGAGATTGAGGGATGCAAAGAAATCCGGTGGAGATCTAGCGGAAAATTCAGAATATGAATATGCTAAAAATGAACAAGCATTTATTGAAGGCAAAATAGAGCAATTAAATGAAGTATTGCAAAATTCTGTTATTGTAGATAAGTCAGAAGTTGGGGATATCGTTACTATAGGCGCTACTGTTGTATTAAAGGATCTAGATGAAGGAAAAACAAGAAAATATAGAGTAGTTAGTTCTGTAGAATCAGATCCAGAAAAAAACAAGATTTCTGATGAATCGCCTATTGGCAGTTCTATTTTAAATAAAAAAATTGGTGAAGAGATATTAGTAAAAACCCCGCAAAAGAAAAAGAAATTCAAAATCATAGACATAGTATAATTATACGAATTTAATAATCTAGAAATTGGTGGTAATAATGGCAGAAGAAGATACTGAATTCTTGCTGGAAAAGGAAAAAAATTTAACGGATCCTCTTAGGCTTAAACTGGAAAAAGCGAAAAAAATGAGGGAAGAAGGCAAAAATCTATACGATATAGATTTTAAGCCAAGTGCAAAAATTTCCAGCTTAAAAGATAATTATGAAGGCATTGAAAAAGGGCAAAAAATTGAAGAAAATTTTAAAATTGCGGGTAGAATAATTATTTTTAGGAAGCACGGCAAAGCAACTTTTTGTGATATACAGGATTTTACAGGAAAATTACAATTATACCTAAGCTTGAAGAAAGTTGGGGAAGAAGCTTACCAGGATTTCAATGACCTAGATATTGGAGACTGGATTGGTGTTGAGGGCGGAATTTTTAAAACCAGGACTGGAGAGTTAACTCTCAGTGTTAATAGTTTTAAATTACTTTCAAAATCTATAAGAGTGCTTCCTGAAAAATGGCATGGTTTAAAGGATAAAGAGTTAAGATACAGGCAAAGATACCTGGATTTTATTGTAAATCCTGATATTAGGGAAGTTTTTATAAAAAGAATAAAAATAATAGACAAAATTAAAGATTTCTTAAAGAATGAAGGATTTCTAGAAGTAGAAACACCTATGCTTCAAACTATTCCAGGAGGAGCTACAGCAAAACCTTTTATTACCCACCATAATGCTCTAGATATGGATTTATATCTAAGGATTGCGCCTGAGCTTTATTTAAAGAGGCTCATAATTGGAGGATTTAATAAAGTTTTTGAGATAAATAGGAATTTTAGAAATGAAGGAATATCCTATAAGCATAATCCTGAATTTACCATGCTTGAGTTTTACCAGGCTTTTGCTAATTATAATGATCTTATGGCTTTAACAGAAGAACTAATTAAATATACAGCAAAAGAAGCTATTGGCAAAACCGAAGTAGAATATAAAGGGAATAAAATAGATCTTTCAGGAAGCTGGAAAAAAATTTCAATGATAGACGCTATTAAAGAATTTGGAAATATTGATGTTAGCTTTGAAATGGACAGGGAAAAATTAGCTGGTATTGCAGAAGATTTAAATATAGAGATAGAAAAAGATTATGGAAAAGGCAAAATTATTAATGAAATATTTGAAACTGTAGCAGAACCCAAGTTAATACAGCCAACCCTTATAAAAGATTTTCCATTAGAAATATCACCACTTGCACGCAAACATCCTGAAAATGAGAATATTGTTGAAAGGTTTGAATTATTTATTGGAGGGGAAGAAATAGCTAATGCATTTTCGGAATTAATTGACCCAAGCGAACAATTAAAAAGATTTAAAAAACAGGTAAAAAGTGTTGATGAAGAAGAAAGAATGTCTGGCAAGATTGATGAAGATTTTATTAAAGCATTAGAGTATGGCATGCCTCCTACTGGCGGAGAAGGCATAGGGATTGATAGGCTGGTGATGGTTTTGACTGGTTCTGAATCCATAAAAGATATACTGCTATTCCCTTTGATGAAGCCAGAAAGTAAGTAGACCGGCAAGTTAATATTTAAAATAAAAGGTGTTATAATTTAATCAACAAAACCTATAGGTGGTTAAAAAATGTTATGTGATTTCTGTGGCGAGAATGAAGCTAATGTTTATCTAATTAAAATTTTCAAAGATAAGGTCGAAAGAATTAACATTTGTTCTGAATGTGCGGAAGAAGTTTCAATGGATACTGAAGATGGAATATTGGATGGAATTGCTAAATTATTAAATAAATTATTAAAAGGCAAAGAAAAAAATAGCAAATTTTCTGGTGGAAAAAACTCTAAAATAGAAGGAAATAGAAAATGCTATAACTGCGGCATTGATATAAAAACTATTGAAGAGACAGGGAAAGTTGGGTGCAAGGAATGCTACAAAGAGTTTAGCGATATATTAATGCCACTTATAAAATCAATTCATGGGAGTATAGAATACAGGGGCAAGATACCTATAAATTCAAATAAAAAGTTAAAAGTAGAGAAAAAAATAAATGATCTTAAATCCAGGTTAAATGAAGAAATTATTATTGAAAATTTTGAAGAAGCTGCAAAGATCAGGGATACAATTAAAAAACTTAAAAAAAATTACATATAAAAATGAAAAATTTAGAATCTATACTTTTGACAGAGCCAGGAAGCATTAATAAAAATTCAGTTATTATATCAATTAAAGCAAGAATCGCTAGAAATTTAGCAGATTATAAGTTTAGCATATTAAATAAATCAGAAGAAAGAAAAAAGCTATATAGTTTTATAAAAAATAATATAGAAAATGTAAAAGAGTTTAGTGGCTTTAAAATTTATAACCTATATAATATGCCAA
>JAGYOJ010000005.1 GCA_018399435.1 Actinomycetota bacterium
TTGGCATTATAAGTTTTGGAAGAAAAGTAAGAATAATTGAAGACAGGTACCAAGGCTTTATAAAAGTGTTAAGGGATAATAATATAGAAGAAAAGTTTTTTATAGAAATACCAGTTGGCTCACTGGACCTAAAAAAAGAATTTGAGAAAAACAAAGATATTATTAAAGGGGACATAACTGCAGTATTTTGTATTAGCGATTTTATTGCTATAAATTTTATTAAGTTTCTGAAAAATTTAAATATCAAGATACCGGTACAAATATCAGTAATAGGTTTTGACAATATAAATATAGCTAATTTACTTGAACCAAGGCTAACCACTATAGCACAAGACATATACCATATGGGAAAGCTTGCTGCAAACCTTCTAATTAATGAAATAAGGGGAGAAAGTAAAAAAGATTTAAAAAAAATCCTTGAGCCTAAACTGGTGGAAAGAAACTCGGTAAAAAAAATGTAATGCTATTTTTCAACTATATTGTTATTGTAGAAACATAATTGACTTTTATAATATTTTGGGAGGTATGAATGGAAATACAAAAAAATTATAATTTTGGTGGATGGAAGAACTGTGTAAGAATGGCAAATGATGAAATTGAGCTTATAGTAACTACTGATGTTGGGCCCAGGATAGTCCGTTTTGGTTATACCGGGGAGCAAAATTTTTTTAGGGAATTTAAAGAAGACCAGGGCAAGGTTGGTGGAAAAGAATGGAGAATATATGGGGGGCATAGGTTTTGGCATGCTCCAGAAGCTAGCCCCAGGTGCTATTACCCGGATAATGAAAAAGTAGATTATGAACTCAAAGATAATGTATTAATCCTTACCCAAAATACCGAAAAGACAACTGGGATGCAAAAACAAATAGAAATTACATTAAAAGAAGATAATGAAGTAGACCTGTTGCATAAAATTACCAATCATAACCTTTGGCCCATTAAGTTTGCTCCTTGGTGCCTGACAGTTATGAATTTAAGAGGCAGGGCAATTGTTCCACAGGAACCATTCCAAAGCTGGGATGAAAGGCTAACTCCAGTAAGGCCACTTGTTTTGTGGGGATATACTGATATGGCAGATCCCAGATGGATATGGGGAACTAAATATATACAATTAAAACAAAATCCAAAATTAGAAAGTAAGCAAAAATTGGGTATCTTAAATACGCTTGGATGGGTAGCGTATAGTTTAGGAAAACAGGTTTTTATAAAGAGATATAAATATGATCCAAGAGCAGAATATACAGATTTTGGCGTAAATACAGAAATATATACAGACCCTGATATTTTTGAGATAGAGACTTTAGGGGAGTTTAAAAGTATTGATCCGGAAGAATTTGCAGAACATAGGGAAAAATGGTATTTGTTTAAAAAAGAAATTACAGAAGATGAAAATCAAATAGATAAAAATTTACTAAATTTGGTAAATAAAACAGAAAAAGTTTAAAGAATTAAAATGGAAAAATCAGAAGTAGCTATTATTAAAAGTTCTAAAATAGACAGGGTTAGCTCATTAAAAGATAATTTAGAAAAAGCCTTAAATCTTATCGGCGGCTTAGAAAGCAAAGTTAATAAAGAAGACAGGGTAGTTATAAAGCCTAACTTACTATTGCCTGTCCCTTATAAAACTGGAGCAACTACAAATCCTTTTCTTGTAGAGGCATTAATAGATTTGTTAAAAAGTTTTGGAATAAAACATATAACCATAGCAGAAGGGGCTGTAGTGGGGGAGAGCACTTCAAAGAGTTTTAAAACTTGTGGCTATGAAGAAATTTCTGAAAGAAAAGGAGTGGAACTGGTTGATTTAAAAAAGGATGAATTTGTTCCCCTAACTGTTCCAGACCCCAAGTCTTTAAGGATACTAAAAATTCCAAAAACAATAGCATTTGCAGATATAGTGATTAATATGCCGGTACTTAAAACCCATGATTGTTTTCCAGTAACCCTGGGCATTAAAAACATGAAGGGGGTAATACATGAGAGGGATAAAAAGAAATTCCATCTTTGGGATCTTGCCCAATGCATTGTTGACTTAAATAAGATAGTTTTACCAAATATTACTATAATTGATGGTACTGTAGGCATGGAAGGGATGGGCCCAATATATGGGGAACCCGCAAACATGAATTTAATTATTGTATCTTTTGATACCCTGGCAGCTGACATAATAGGCTGCAAAATAATGGGGATAGATCCTAATTCAGTAAAGTATATAAAGCTAGCAGAAAAGCAGGGCCTGGGAGCTAAAAGTTTTTCTGAAATTAAGGTAATAGGGCAAAAAATCGCAGATGTTAAAAAGAACTTTAAAAGGATAACCCTTGAAAATGTTTTAAAATCAAAAGATTTTAATAAACATGGAATAAAGCTTATAGATAAAGGGGCCTGCAGCGGTTGCAGAAATGTTATAACTTCTCTCTTGGGTGATATAAAAGATAGCAATAAATTTGAAAAAATAGAAAACATTACTTTTTTTATTGGGAAAGGCATAAAAGAAAAAGATTTGAAAAATTGCAAGGGCAAGCCAGCATTTTTTGGGTCTTGCACAAAGGGAATTAAAAAAGATAAAAGCTTATACATGCCAGGCTGCCCTCCCCATGTGCTACATGTAAAAAAGATATTAGGTTACAAAAAAGAAGATTTTGATAATTTTTCTTTTTTAAAAACACATTTAAAGCATTTTGGGTTTTGATTAAAATTATAGAATAAAATGCAATATATTATCATTTTCAGATAAACTAAAAAAAATTTGACTTTTAATAATTATAAGGTAAAATTATTACATAATTACTGAAACTGGTTTCATTGAAATTTAGGATTTATTAACCTAATAGCTAGGGGGTTATGTGCCTAGTAATAATGGTATCCTTTTGGAAATGAACAACATTTCAAAGTCTTTCCCAGGCGTCCAAGCCCTAGACGATGTAAGCTTTTCTTTAAAAGAAGGAGAAGTGCTTGCGCTTGTTGGTGAAAATGGGGCCGGAAAGTCTACCCTTATAAAAATATTATCAGGCTCTTATAAAGCTGATATTGGAAATATAAAGATAAATGGGGATAATATTGATATTAAGGGCACAAAGCATTCAATTGAACTTGGAATAAGCACGATATACCAGGAGACTTCTCTTGTCCAGGAAATTACAGTTGCAGAAAATATATATCTGGGAAGGCAGCCTACCACTAGATTTGGCCGGATTGACTGGAACACAATGAACAAAAACGCAGAAGAACTTTTAAAAAGCCTTTCAATTAATGTTTCTCCCAATGTACTGGTTACAAGGTTATCGGCTGCACAACAGCAAATGGTTGAAATAGCCAAAGCTTTATCCGTAGATGCAAAAATTATTATAATGGATGAGCCTACAGCAGCAATAACTGAGGAAGATACAGAAAATTTATTTAATATAATTAGAGAGATTGTAAAAAAAGGGGTCTCAGTTATTTATATTTCCCATAGGCTAAAAGAAATTTTCCAGATTGCAGACAGGGTTACTGTGCTCAGGGATGGCAAGACTGTTAAGACAATGGACGTAGAAGAATCTGATGAAAATTCTATTGTGCGTTACATGGTTGGAAGAGAAATTGGAAATATTTTTGGTGATGAAAGCTATAAATCTGAAAAAGAAGTAATACTGGAAGTAAAAAATCTAACCAGACGCGGCCAATACAGGGATGTAAGCTTTACTTTAAGAAAGGGAGAAATATTTGGTTTCTCAGGCCTGGTTGGGGCGGGCAGGAGTGAGGTAGTTAGAACTATTTTTGGATTAGATAGGCCTGATAGCGGTGAAATTATTTTGGAAGGTGAAAAAGTTAAGATTAATAGCTCTTCAGAAGCTATCGGTAAGGGAATTACCTTTGTTTCTGAAGACAGGAGGACTGAAAGCGTAATCCAGGGCTTTTCAGTTAGGGAAAATGTTACTATATTGCTCCTAAAAGAAGTTTTGAATAAAATTGGTTTAATTAGCGGCAATAAAGAGAAAAAGCTGGCAAAAAAATATGTTGAAAGATTTTCAGTAAAAACTCCGACACTTGAGCAGCTTGCCATGTATCTAAGTGGTGGCAATCAGCAAAAATTAGCTCTTGCAAAATGTTTGTCTACAAGCCCAAAAATTTTAATACTAGATGAACCTACAAAGGGAATAGATGTAGGTGCGAAAAAAGAAATACACACACTGATTAAAAATCTTGCAAAAGAAGGCATGGCAATCATATTAGTTTCTTCTGAGCTGCCAGAAATTATTGGTATGTGCCACAGAGTAATGGTTATGCACGAGGGTAGAACAGTAAAGATTTTTGAAAAAGAAGAATTAAGCGAAGAAGAGCTAATCCATGCAGCAGTTGGAAATGTTTAAGTAAGTAAGGAATAAAAATGAGTGATTTATCTATCAATGAAAGTACTGGCATTAAAAAAAGATTTGTGCGTTTCTTTTTTAGCCAGGCAATGTTGTTAGTTTTTATTGTTCTTTTTATAGCAATGAGTTTTGCTTCTGATAAATTTTTAACCACTGGAAACCTGTTTAATATCATAAGGCAATCTACCGTACTTGGCATGATGGCTTGCGGGATGACTATAGTAATTATAGGAAAAGGGGTGGACCTTTCTGCCGCTTCGATATTGGCTCTTTGCGCGGTTACAAATGTGATGCTGCAGCCTTTTGGTTACATTACTGCTATTGTAGCATCAATAATTGTTGGAATTGTTTGTGGGCTGATAAACGGGTTTCTTATTGGAAAGGTTAAAGCAAACTTTATTATTGTAACATTGGGAACACAGATACTTTTTACGGCCATGGCCCTAATTGTTTCCGAAGGCAGAAATTTAAAAAGCAGGACTGAACCAATTTTTTCCTATATCGGAAAAGAAAGCATATTGGGCATCCCGGTAATGGCATATTTCTTAGTGATTACTTTTATCATTTTTGGAGTTCTCCTACATAAAACAATTGGCGGCAGAAGGCTTTTTGCTACAGGATTAAATAATCCAGCTGCAAAAGTTGCAGGAATAAATACCTCAAATATTATAATGGGAAGTTATGTTATAAACGGTTTTATTTGTGGTGTCGCTTCTGTAGTTTTGACTTCAAGGCTTCCAAGAATCCGGGTGGGGACAGCTTCTGAATATTTGTTTGATGTAATTACTATTGTTGTATTAGGCGGCACAGCACTTACAGGTGGAGTAGGAGGAATTTATAAGACTGCTATTGGGCTAGGAATATTTGCAATAATTGCAAATGGCATGTCCCTTTTAGGGATTCCATATGAGTTCCAGCAAATGGTTAAGGGAATAATTTTAGTCCTTGCTGTTTTATATGATGAATTTAATAGAAGAAAGAGGTTATTATATTGAAAGATATAATTAAAAAAATTGGGAGTTTTATAACCAACCAAAGGCTTCTTTTTATGATTATCTTTTTAGTAATAGTATTAACTATTGCAGACAGATCCTTTTTCACTTTTAGGAGCCTTACCAGCATAATTGACCATATAAATATAAATGCGATAATGGCTGCCGGAATGACCGTTCTTCTAATAAGCGGGTCTTTTGATTTATCAGTTGGGGCAGTAATGGCTTTTACTGGTGTAATAACTTTTTTGCTTCAACCTTATGGCTTGTTTGTGTCTATTGCTGGGGGACTTTTGGCTGGAACAGCAGTAGGCGCATTAAACGGATTGCTGGTGGTAAAGGGTAAAATTAATGCTTTTATTGTTACTTTAGGATCTATGATTATTTTTAGGGGACTAGGTTTAGGATTAAGCAATAGCACGCCTATTAAGGGCAGAATTGAGTCTTTTTCTAAATTAGGCCAGGGATCATTTTTAGGTGTGCCTAATCCAGTTTGGGTATTAATAATAGTTTATGTAGCTGTTTGGTACATATTAAAATATACTAAGTTTGGAAGAAATGATTACGCAATTGGCGGCAATACTCTTTCTGCCAGCCTAGCCGGTATAAACGTTGATTTAAACACTTTCTTTTATTTTGTTTTTACTTCTTTTACTGCAGCAATTGCCGGCCTTATATATTGTTCAAGAGTAAATACCGCATCTGCGGTTTTTGGGCCGGGGATTGAGCTATATGTAATTGCTGCTGCAGTTCTTGGGGGTACTAGCTTGTTTGGAGGCAAGGGTGGCGTAATTGGTACAATTCAAGGTGTAGTAATTTTAGGCATTGTGGAAAGGGCAATGGTAATTTTTAATGTAGATACAAATTATCAATTATTAGTTAGGGGTTTAGTAATACTTGCTGTTGTAGTTACTGACACATTAGTAACTAGAAGGCAGGAAAGGCAACTGCTAAGGGAGGTGATGAAATAGTAATTTTAATTTTTTGCAATTGTTTTATTGTTTTAGGAAAGGAGTAAAGCATGAAACGCTTTTTGACATTGTTATTAATAATAGCTCTAGTAGTAACTCTTGGTCTTGCTGTTTTTGGCTGTCAGGGCGCATCTGCAGAAGAAGCAATAGAAGGAGAAGTTGAAGAAGCAGGCGTAGAAGGGGCAGATGTTACTGTAGGATTTTCCCTTCCTTTTATTGAGGACAGCCCTTATACATTTCCTTTTGCAGAATCTTTAAGGGAAGAAGCTGCCGCAAGAGGTTGGGAGTTAATAATGACTGATGCAGGAGGAGATATCAATACCCAGTCTAACCAGATTGAAGATATGGTTGCGCAGGGGATAGACGGGCTTATGATGATGCCTGTAGACGCTGCTGGTATTGTGGCAGTTATTCAAAGAGTATATGAAGAGACAGGTGGAGAACTTCCAATGATATGCTCAAATGTAATGACTGATCCGCCAGAGCTGGATGAATTAGTTGGATTTGCTGGTCCTAATAGTTATCTGGAAGGAAAGCAGATAGGCGAATATTATGTAAATTACCTTAAAGAGAATGGAATTGAATCCATAAATTATTGCGAAACACAGGGAACAGCAGGATATTCTGCAGCAATAGACAGGCATAATGGTTTCCTGGATGCATTAGAAGAACAAGGCGCTACAGATATGTTTAATGAGCTTGATTCACAGCCTTGCGACTGGTCTCCAGATAAGGCTCAGGCTCAAACCGAGAACTGGATTACAACTTATGGCGAAGACATGAAAATGGTATATTCACATAATGATGGAATGGCAATAGGCATTATTAATGCATTACAGGATGCAGGCTATGAACCTGGAGAGGTTTTAGTAAACGGTTGTGACGGACAAACTCAAGCAGTTGAATTTATAACAGAAGGCTGGCAGTTATTTACAGTATTCCAGTCACCAGCTGAAGATGCAGCTACTGCTATGAGAACAATGGAGAAAATATTGGCTGGCGAAGATGTTCCTTATTGGAATTATATGGAAACACCTATTATTGATAGCAGCAATGCTGAAGAGTATCTACCAATAGTAGAAGAACTCTGGGAACAATAAGGATGAAAAGATTCTTAATAGAGTAAAGTGAAGATAATAGCCTAATGCATCTGCATTAGGCTATTATTACATTTAAAGCAAAATGCTTTATAATTTTTAAAATATTTTTCTTAAGGCAAATAGACTATTTTAGTAAAATAATTAAATATTGAAAAAGCTGTAAAAATATAAAGGGCAATATATTAAATAGTTTAACCCCTAATTAAGAAGTTTTAAAGTTAACCTAACTTTTAAAGGAGAAATTAGATGTTTTATAAAAATAACCAAACAAAAGTTGGCCTTATAGTTACGATGTCGCTGGATAGAACATGGCCTGCCAGTATTGTTAATAAAGTTAAAGATTATTTGCCTCAGGCAAGACAAGCATTAAAAAAGGTGGCAGATGAAGTAATCGATTGTGGAGAGATTGCAAGGAGCAATCAAGAAATGAAAAAACAGGGAGAAAAACTCCACAGGGAAGGAATCCATGTATTGGTAATATATGTGGGGACCTGGACATATTCAAGCACATCAGTTATGGCTGCCATGGAATCTGATGTTCCTGTAATTGTATGGGCAAGCTCAAATATTGAAACCTTTGGAATTGTAGGAGGCTCAATTGTAAGGGGCGCTATGGATGAAGTTGGCATAAAAACCTATCTTGTGTATGGCGGTTTTGATGATAAGCGCACCCTAGAAGATTTAGAGGTTTTATGCAATGGCATTGCTGGCGCTACAAAGCTTAGGGGCATGGTTTATGGAGATGGGGGAAGCAGGTGCATGGGAATGTATACTGCTAGAATTGATCCATCTGAATGGATGTCCAGATTTGGAATAGACGTGGATGGCTTTGAGCAAGTAGATGTAATAGAAAGGTCAAAAAAGTATTCTGATAAGGAAGCTGCTAAATTTTTAGATTGGATGAAAGAAGAATTTAGTGGGGTTGAACCAGATGAAAAAGTCATGTATGCGCAAATAAAAAACTATTTTGCATTGCGTGAAATTATTGAAGAAAAGCAATATGATTTTATTGCAGTTAAATGCTTGCCGGAATTGCCCTCTTGCCATACAACTTTCTGTGTTGCCCATGCGCTATTAAATGACACATCATCTGATGGCTTTGGAGAAAATTGCCCATTTGTGTGTGCTTGTGAAGCTGATGCCAATGGGGCATTAACCATGCAAATTTTAAAAAATATTTCAGGAAAAACAACCATGTTTACAGATGTCCTTTATTATGATTATGATGAAAACATGGTCAGAATGTGTAATTGTGGTTCACAGCCAACAGATTTTGCTAAGTCAAGAAAGGATGTTACCTGGGTAACTGAAGGCTTGGGTGAATTTAACTGGAAAATAGGCGGAGCTTGCCCGAAATATGTCGGGAAACCAGGAAAATTAACTGTGGCAAGGCTGAGCAGGGTAAAAGGCGAGTATGTAATGTTAATACTTACTGCAGATGCATTGGATATGCCTATAGAGAAGCTGGATGAAACTAATTCACAGCAGCCGCATGTTTTTGCCAGGCTAGATTGCAAGCAGGAGAATTTTATAAAAAATCTTAGGGCAAACCACGTGCATGTAGTCGCTGGAGACTATAAGAAGGAGTTAATAACAGCTTGTGAGGTTTTAGATATAAAACCAGTATTGCCAGAATAATTTTAATATTTTTTGTTATCTAAATATACTTTACCTGGTTTATGTATAAATAAATACTGCAACCAGATAATAGGGCGGAAAGGCTATAAAATGGGTAAAGCTAATATTTATATTATTGCCAAAGAAGCAGGAGTATCAGCTGCAACAGTATCGAGGTTTTTTAATAACAAGTCGATTGTAAAGGAATCAACCAGGAAAAAAATTTTAAAAGTATGCAATAAATATAATTATGAGCCCTCCAGGATAGCCAGTGCAATAACTACTAAAAAAACCAAATCTATTGGCCTTATAGTCCCTAGCCTAAAAGAGCCGCCCTTTATTGAACTTATAGGCGGAGCAGAATCTATATTATATGAAAATGGTTACTGCCTTTCTGTTTTTAATGCAAGGCAAAGTGTGGAAAGGCAATTAGAGATTGCAAAAATTATTGATAACAGGATAATTGATGGCGTGATATTTTCAGGAGTTTATGGCAGGGAAAAAGACAAGATATTTATTAATGAAATGCTAAAGAGAGAAATCCCTTGTATTATGGTAGACAGGATAATACCGGATATCGATATTCCTTTTGTTGCCAGCAATGATTATCTTGGGGGACAGCTTGCTGCTGAATATATTTTGAGCAATAACCATAAAAAGATTGGAATTGTTACTTATGAAAGGGAAGTCTATATTTTTAACCGGAGAGTTACAGGCTTTATGGATGTGCTGGAAAAAAATGGATTAAAGCCAGAATTTATATTAGAGCTTCCTCTTGAATTTAGAAAGGTGGAAAAAACTATAATGGCCCATAAGGAAAAATTGCTCCATAATGATGTAAGCGTAATATTTGGAACAACTGATTCAATAGCAATTTTTCTTATTAGCCTTTTTTTGGAAAATAATATAAAAGTTCCAGATAAAGTTTCTGTCATGGGGTATGACAATATTACTTATTCCAGGCTAATTTATCCTAAGCTTACTACAATTCACCATGACATGTTTGAGCTTGGCAAAGTCGTGGCTAAAAAACTTTTAAATAGATTAGAAAATGGAGACTATGAAAATAATAAGCAAATAATAGACCCTAAAATTTGTATTAGGGAATCTGTTAAGAAAATTTAAGATTTGAGAGGAGTTAAATTAAATGAATTCAAGAGAAAAATTTTTAGAAACCATGAAGTTTAACCCCAAAGCCAAAGCAAATAAATGGGAATTTGGCATTTGGGGTTCAACAATTGAAAGATGGTATAAGGAAGGTTTGGAGAAAAAGCATTATCCTAAAGTTCCTACCAACATTATTAATACTACTGCTTCTTTATATACTCCTGTCTGGACCCATGAGTGGCGCAAAACAAAGACTATTGTTGAAAAAGTTTATAAAGAGCCTGAAAGGGAGATAAAGCTTCCTAAAGGAATTGCCACTATGGCCGGCGGCTTGTATTGGCCCACGCAGGGGTTTCCGCTAGATGTCGATGTGGCAAATTATTTTAATTTTGACACATCTCAGGTTATAGTTAATGTAGAACAATTTGTCTATCCCCATTTTGAAATAAAGGTGGTAGATGAAAATGAAAAGTATATAGATTATATTGACATAGATGGGGGAACAAGGAGATTTTCTAAATCCCAGCAGGTTCTTCCCGGGGGGCTGGATTGGATTATAAAAGACTGGGATTCATGGAACAAATTAAAAGAGGAAAGGTTTAGCCTGGATAAGATAAAAGATAGGTTTCCTGACAACTGGCCAGAGCTTTTAGAAGAATACAAAAATAGGGATTACCCTCTAACGGTAGGAGGATACCCTAATGGACTGTTTGGAAGCCTGACTCACTTAATTGGCTATGAAAATCTTTTTTTATTTTATTATGACCAGCCTGATTTAGTAAAAGATGTTTTAGAAAGATTAACAGATGTCTGGATTGCTGTGTGGGAGGAAGTCCTAGGATATGTAGACCTGGATTTAGCTAATTTATGGGAAGATGTATCATCTGGCAAAGGCTCAATGATATCTCCTAAAGTATTTAAAGAATTTTTGACGCCATATTATAAGAAGTTGACCGATTTTTTAAAGGGAAAAGGCGTAGATATTATTTTTGTAGACACTGACGGTGACTGCAATGAGCTTATACCTTTATTTATGGAAGCCGGGATAACCGGCCTTTATCCAATGGAAGTAAGTGCAGGCATGGATGTAGTTGCTGCAAGGAAAAAATATCCTGACTTACAAATAATGGGAGGGATCCCTAAATCTGATATTACATTGGGCAAAAAAAGAATTGATGAATTTCTAGAGCCTGTAAATTGGCTTCTTAAACAGGGCGGATATATTCCTTTTGGGGACCATTTTATTCCCCCTGAGGTACCCTGGAAAGAATTTAAATATTACAGGGAGAAGTTAAATAAGATGATAAATGAAGCTGCAAAGTAAAATTAAATAATTTTTAGGAGGTAATTATTATGGCAAAGAAAGTAAAAGAATTTATTAAGAGGACAATGGATAGTTACAGCGGCGTACTGCATTTAGCGCCAACTTGGGTTCCGCGAGCTTTTTGTATTCCTGGAAGAAGGCTGAAACTGCATAATGATGATCTTTTTGCTTTAGGGACTGACAGGGGAGGGATTGATGAGAGATGGTTTTCATCCACCTGCCCCGCAGATAATGGACCAGGCACGCCTGAGGATGAAGGCTTAAGCTATGCAGTTTGTGAAGGTGAAAAAGTGCTTCTTAGGGATATTATTGAAGAAGATGGCTCAACTATTTTGGGAGAGAAGGTAATGGATAGATGGGGAGGGCTTAAAGTATTTTCTAAATTTTTTGATAATATGGATGCATTGCCCCACCATGTACATTTAGGGTCTGAACATGCAAAAAAAATTGGCATGGAAGGAAAACCTGAATCCTATTATTTCCCGCCACAGGTTAATTATTGTGAAAACAATTTTCCTTATACCTTTTTTGGCTTAGAGCCTGGCACTAGCAGAGAGCAAGTAAAAAAATGCATAGAGGATTTTGAAAAAGGCGATAATAAAATTACAAGCCTTTCAAAAGCCTATAAGCTGGATGTTGGAACTGGCTGGCTTCTTCCACCAGGGATATTGCATGCCCCTGGCTCACTATGCTCCTTTGAGGTACAGTGGGCTTCTGATGTTTATAGCATGTTCCAATCAGTTACTGCAAATAAGCCAGTTGACAGGTCCCTTTTAGTAAAAGACATGCCTGAAGATAAAAAAGATGATATAGACTATATAGTAAGCGTTCTTGACTGGGAGTTAAATGTATTACCTGACTTTAAGGAAAAATTTTATCTGGAGCCAATTAATATTGGGGATACTAAAAATAAGGGGTATCAGGAAAAATGGATTATCTATGGAAGAGTTAATGATGAAGAATCATTTAGCTCAAAAGAGCTAACGGTTTATCCTGGGAGCAAAGCATTTATAAAGGATACGGGCGCTTATGGCCTGATTACTGTTCAAGGTTATGGAACAATTAATAATATGCCTTTAGAAACTCCTGCAATGATAAGGTTTGGAGATCTTACAAGGGATGAATACTTTGTACCTTATGCTACAGCAACAGAGGGGGTTATGATTGAGAATAAAGGAAGCGAGCCATTAGTAATTCTTAAATTTTTCGGGCCAGATTGTAATTCTGACATGCCAGAAATAAGCGATGGTAAAAATAAACAATAGGAGGAAGCTATGAAGCTTCAGAATTTTGAGATAAAGAATGAAGAGATAAAGAAAAATTTTTTAAAGCTTAAAAAACAAAAACCTGAAAAATTAAAGAACAGGTTAAAATTTTCCTGGTCTAATTGGGGGTTTGGTGTAGAAAGCCTAGAAGATTCAGCTGAAAGGCTAAATAAATATAAAATAAAATATATTGAGCTGCACGGAAACAGGTATGGCAAGGATTTAGGTTATAATACAGATGATGTAAAAAAGATTTTATCTTCCTATGAGATTGAGGTTAGTGGAATATGTGGAATGTTCTCTGCTGAAAATGACCTTTCCTCTAATGTCCCAATATGCAGGCAGAGGGCAATTGATTATATTAAAAGAAACCTTGAGACGGGAAGCCAGCTTGGGGCCAAGTATTTTTTGGTAGTGCCCGGCGCAGTTGGCAGGCCTGATGCTTATGATGACATGGAATTTTTCCGTTCAGTTGAAACGCTAAAAATAGTAGCAGGCGAATTTGAAAAATTTGGCATAAGGGGCGCGGTCGAGCCCATAAGGTCTGCTGAGGTTAGCTTTTGCCATACTTTCCAGGATGCAAAAAATTATATAAATGCGGCTGGCAGCCCGGGAGTAAGGCATATAAACGGAGACTTGTACCATATGCTGGTAGAAGAGGCACATATAGGCAAGGCAATTGTTGATGCTAAGGGGGTGCTTACAAATCTCCACATGGCAGATACAAACAGGGGCGCTTTAGGAGATGGTTTTATTGATTTAGACACCATAATTATGGCATTATATATTATTGGCTATAATAATGACGATAGTTGTTTTTTAAGCCCTGAACCACTGGGGCCTGGAGGAGACCCTTATCCAGCAATGTATGGCAAACCAGATGCAGGCAAGCTTGATGATCTGGTTAAAAAGTCAGTTAGCTATTTTAGGGAAAGGGAAGAAGAAGTATTAAATATGTAATAATTTAAGAGGGGATATAAATGGCTGAAGATAAATATGTAATAGGCATTGATTTTGGAACTGATTCAGTGCGTTCAGTTGTAGTAAATGCAAATACAGGCAAAGAGGTATCAACCCATGTCTCTTATTATCCAAGGTGGATGGAAGGCAAGTACTGTGATCCTTCAAAAAACCAATTCAGGCAGCATCCACTGGACCATATAGAATCTTTAGGGGATTCAGTTACAAAGGCATTAGATAAAGCTGGAGACATTAATGAGAAGGTAATCGGAATAGGCGTTGACACTACTGGCTCAACGCCTGCGCCAGTTGACAAGGATGGAAATGTATTAGCATTAAAAGAAGAATTTAAAGATAACCCTAATGCCATGTTTGTGTTATGGAAAGACCATACTGCGGTAAAAGAAGCAGAAGAAATTAATAAACTTGCAAAAAGCTGGGGAGGAGAAGACTTTACCAAATATGAAGGCGGGGTATATTCTAGTGAATGGTTCTGGGCAAAAATACTTCATGTATTCAGGGAAGATAAAAAAGTAAGGGATTCTTCTTTTTCCTGGATAGAGCATGCAGATTGGATCCCAGCTATCCTTACAGGGAACACAGATCCGCTAAAGATAAAAAGGAGCAGGTGCGCTGCGGGGCATAAAGCTATGTGGCACAGCGACTGGGGCGGCCTTCCTGAAGAAGAATTTTTAAGAAAACTGGATCCGGCTCTGGAAGGATTAAGGGCCAACTTTTATAAAGATACTTACACTTCAGATAAAAAAGCTGGAGGCCTTTTAAAAGATTGGGCCAAAAAGCTGGGCTTAAAAGAAGGAATAGCTGTAGCAGTAGGAGCCTTTGATGCCCATATGGGCGCAGTAGGCGCGCAAATAAAGGACAAAACTTTTGTAAAAATACTGGGAACTTCCTGCTGTGATATTGCTGTAACTCCTAAAGAAAGATTATCTGACAAGCTAGTTTCAGGTATCTGTGGGCAGGTAGATGGCTCGGTAATTCCAGAAATGATTGGGCTTGAAGCCGGCCAGTCATCATTTGGAGATGTTTATGCATGGTTTAAGGATTTACTTTCATGGCCCATTGAGAATTTGATTGAAGAAGATATTAAAAAAGATGAAATAGAAGAAAAAATTATACCTGCTTTAACTAAAGAGGCTGAGAAAATAAGCCCTTCTGAAACCGGCCTACTTGCACTGGATTGGCTAAATGGCAGGAGAACGCCTTATGCTGACCAGACATTAAAGGGAGCTATAGCTGGGCTTACACTGGGAACAACTGCTCCTAAAATATTTAGAGCTTTAGTAGAATCTACTGCTTTTGGCGCCAGGGCTATAGTGGAAAGGTTCAGGGAAGAAAAAATAGAAATTGAAGAAGTAGTAGGCATTGGAGGAATTTCGCAGAAATCCCCTTTTGTAATGCAAGTACTCGCAGATGTTATGGACATGCCGGTAAAAGTAGCAAAATCTGAACAGGCAGTTGCTCTTGGAGCTGCAATGTTTGCAGCTGTAGCCTCAGGCCATTATGGCAATATAGAAGAAGCGCAGGACAAGATAGGAAGCGGATTTACTAAAGTTTATAAGCCTGACAGGCAAAATGCCAAATTTTATGACGGCCTTTACAAGAAATATAAGAAACTGGGCGGTAGCCTTGAGAATATACTAAGAGAGTTGGGTTAGGATGCTTGAAAAATTAAAAGAAGAAGTTTATGAAGCCAATATGGATTTAGTAAAAAATGGCCTGGTTGTTTATACTTTTGGCAATGTTTCAGGAATTGACAAGGATAGCAGCATTATATGCATTAAGCCAAGCGGCGTTGATTACGGGAAACTAAAACCCGAAGACATGGTTTTAGTGAATCTGGACGGCAAAAAGATAGAAGGAAGGCTTAATCCTTCATCTGATACAAAAACGCATCTTGTCCTTTATAATAATTTTAAAGGAATTGGGGGAGTGGCGCATACCCATTCTAAATATGCAACAGCCTGGGCTCAGGCAAAAAGGCCTCTTTATTGCCTTGGAACTACACATGCTGATTATTTCAATGGAGAAGTTCCATGCACCAAGGTTATAGAAGATAAAAATATAAAAAAAGGCTATGAACATGAAACAGGCAATTTAATTGTAGAAACATTTAAAAATTTAGATTACCATGAAATGAAAGCCGTTATCGTTGCCAGCCATGGGCCATTTTCCTGGGGGGAAAATGCTAAAGATGCGGTTATGGTTAGTTCAATTTTAGAAATTATAGCAGAGATGAACATATACTCAGTAATTATAAATCCAAAAGTTAAAAATATTAAGCAAAGCTTGCTTGATAAGCACTATAAGAGAAAGCATGGCAAAAATGCATATTATGGACAAAAAAAGCAATAAATTAGATTTTATTTAAATATGACAATTTTAAAAAATTTAAGATGGTGGTTAAAATGAATGATGGTATAGAAGAAAAGTTTGAGTCTGCAAAAAAGTATTATGCAGACTATGGTGTTGATGTGGACAAGGCATTAGAAAAATTAAAGGAAATTCCAATATCTGTACATTGCTGGCAAGGCGATGATTGTGGGGGCTTTGAAAAGCCGGATGCAGAACTTTCAGGCGGAGGTATATTAGCAACCGGAAACAAGCCTGGCAAAGCCAGGAATTTAAGCGAGTTAAAGGCTGACATAAAAAAAGCATTTTCATTGATTCCCGGCAAAAAAAGATTGGGAATACATGCCATGTATGGAGATTTTGGCTCTAAATTTGTGGACAGGGATAAAATTGAGTCCAATCACTTTGATAGCTGGATTGAATGGGCTAAAAAAGAGAAGGTTAATTTAGATTTTCACCCAACGCTTTTTTCCCATGAATTAGCCAATGACGGGTTTACTCTCTCAGCAAAAGATAAAAATATCAGAAATTTTTGGATTGAGCATGTTAAAAGAAGCAGGGAGATATCTAATTATATTGGAAAAGAGCTGGGGGCTTCTTGTGTTATGAATTTGTGGATACCGGACGGCAGCAAAGACCTTACTGCTAGCAGGCTTGAGCACAGGCAAATATTGGCGGGGGCCCTGGATGAAATATTTTCTGTAAAATATCCAGAAAAAAATATAATTGATGCAGTAGAAAGTAAATTATTTGGCATTGCGTCTGAAAGCTATGTTGTGGGCTCATATGATTTTTACCTGGCTTATGTATTAAAGAATGATAAATTCATGACTTTAGATACTGGCCATTTTCATCCTACAGAAAAAGTTTCTGATAAGATTTCTGCACTAATTCCTTTTATAAAAGGAATAAACCTTCACTTAAGCAGGGGCGTTAGATGGGATAGTGACCATGTAACCACGCTTAGTGAAGAGCTGATAGCAATTATGCAGGAGATAAATAGGGCAGATGCTTTTGATAAAGTATATATTGGAAGCGATTTCTTTGATGGAAGCATAAACAGGATTGGCGCATGGGTAATAGGAGAAAGGGCAATACTAAAATCATTATTGTATGCGCTTCTTGAACCTACAGACTTATTGAAAAAATATGAAGAAGAGAACAGGTTATTTGCAAGATTAGGTTTTTTTGAACAGCTTAAGACAATGCCTTTTGGCGATATTTGGAATTATTATTGCAGGCAAATGGGCACAGATGCAGAGAATGAATGGATAGATGAAGTAATAAAATACGAAAGGGAAGTTTTAGAAAATAGAAATAATTAAGCATGTTTATTAAAGAAAATGGGAGAGGGGCCTAAAATGTATACTAAAAAAGACCTGACTATTGGTTATGCACCTACCAGGAGGAATGTTTTTAGCAAAGAAGATGCATTAAAATACAAGAAACTAATTTATGAAAAAATAAAGTCTCTGGGCTATAAAATAGTAGGATTAGAGGATGTAAATGATGAAGGTCTCATAAGGTCAGATGACGATGTGGGCCCGGCTGTAAAAAAGTTTAAAGATAATGATATAGATTGCATATTTTCACCCCATTGTAATTTTGGCACAGAGAGCGCTGTTGCAAAAATAGGAAGCCAGATTAAAAAACCCTTTCTTCTGTGGGGGCCAAGGGATGAAGCTCCATTGCCTGACGGTTCAAGGCTAAGGGATAGCCAGTGCGGGCTATTTGCGACTAGCAAAATTTTGCAAAGGTTTAATGTGCCTTATACATATATAATTAATTCTAGGATTGATAGTGAGGTATTTAATAGGGGATTGGATAATTTTTTAAAGGCTTCTAATGTGGTAAAATCATTTAACAGCTTAAAAATTGGCCAGATAGGCGTAAGGCCTGGAGACTTTTGGTCTGTTATTTGTAATGAAGGAGAGCTTGTTAACAAGTTTGGCATAGAGGTGGTTCCATTTAATCTAGCAGATATAGTTTCAAAAGTTAGGGCTATGCTAGAAAAGCCACCAAAAGCCTTTAATGATACTTTTAATTTTGTAAAAGAAAATATGGATGTAAAAATTTCAGACAATGATTTAAAAAGCATCGTGGCATTAAAGGAAGTGCTAAAAAACATTGCCATTGACCAAGAAATTTCTGCCTTTGCCATACAATGCTGGAACTCACTTCAAGACATGATAGGTGTAGTACCATGTCTAGCAAATGCCCTTTTATTTGATGAGATGATACCTGTTGCTTGTGAGACTGATATTTGTGGAGCCATAACAGCTGTAATAGCACAAGCTGCAGATTTTAATAATTCTCCTGTATTTTTTGCTGATGTTACAGTAAGGCATCCAGAGGATGATAATTCAGAGCTTCTATGGCATTGTGGGCCGTTTCCATATTCATTAAAGAAAGAAGGATCAAAAGCTGAAATTACAAAGCATTTTGTCCTGGATAATAATCCTCCAGGGACATGCAGCTGGGAAATAAAGGGAGGCAGTATGTCTGTAATAAGGTTTGACGGTATTGGCGGAAAATATTCAATATTTGCAGGGCATGCTGAAGGCACCACAGGGCCTAAAAACAAGGGCACATATATTTGGATCAAGGTAAAGGACTGGAGCTTATGGGAGGAGAAATTAATTAATGGGCCATATATTCATCATGTAGCAGGCATCCATGCTAAGATTGCTCCTGTTATTTCTGAAGCTTGTAAATATATTAAAAATCTTTGTTTTGACCCTGTCCAGCCAAGCCAAAGGGAAATATCGGATTGGCTGGCATGTAGAATAGATGAAATATAAATTCTTTTAAAAATATAATTATACTAGTAAAATATACCAGTACTATAAAACTCTTAATTGCTTCTGCTAGACAATTGCATTTTTAGGTTTTTATATTATAGAATATTATCACTTGGCATTTTAATTTTAAGGAAAGCAATAATGCTTAAAAGAAACAAATTTCTATACATTATCTTATTTTTTATTTTTTTATCTTTTAGCCTTTTTTCCTGCAGGCTTATAGAAAACAGCGCAGAGTCTGCAGCAGAAGAGATAACAGAAGAAAGTGAAGAATTGGTTGAGCCAGAATTAGAAGCGGCAACTGAAGTAAAATTAAAGATAGAAGTATGGGATTACATGGAAGCTAGGGAAAGAATTGCTTTTATGGATTCTGTAGATAAATTTAGCAGCCTATACCCTGAAATTGATATTGAAACCAGGCATATTAGGAGTGAAGAAGAGCTAGTCGACCAGTTTAAAGCTGCCAGCCTCGCAGGGTCTGGGCCGGAACTTATTTTAGTAAATATGGTTAAAATGCAGGAATTAGCTGCAGCAAATGTGATAAAAGAGATAGATTTTTTAGACTATGACGAATTTTTAGATGGCATGGTTGAAATCTCAGGTTATAATGACAGTTATTTTATAGCCCCATTTAGGGTTACTGACTTTCTAACTTTTTTCTATAATAAAAATTATTTAAATAGAGCTCCCAGGGATTTTGAGGGAGTAATCGAATATTGTATTGAAAATAATAATTTTGAAGAGCAGACCTATGGGTTTTTGCTAAATGGGTCAGAGCCTGATTGGATAATTCCTTTTATTGGCGGTTATTCAGATTGGATTATTGATTATTCTAATTATGCTATATCACTTAATACAAACTCAATGGAAAAAACACTTAATTTCTTAGATTTTTTATATAATGGCGAAGAGCAAATAATGCCTTACGGGCTTAGTTATGAAGAGATTAACTCTTTATTTAAAAGCGGAAATTTACATATGATTATAAATAGCATAAAGGCAATAGAGGAATACAAAGAGGAAAATATTTATTTTGATACTGCATTGATCCCAGAAGCATATGAAGGAGGAAAAACCCCTACCCCCATTATTGAGGGGATGGGGTTTATGTTAAATTCAAATTGTTATGGGCAGGCCTTAGAGGCATCAAAGGATTTTATTAATTTTATGCTTTCTGAGGAAATGCAGCTTGAATGGAATAAAGAAACACAAACATTACCAGTTAAGAAAAATATAGAGGAAAATGAAGAATTTCAAAGAAGTTCAATTTTATACAATGCTTTCCAGCAGGCAAAATTATGCAGGGGAGATTTGCAGGAAGACATGTTAAGGGCTATAAGGGATTCCTTACGTATAAATGTTAAAAAAGTTATAGAAGGGGATTTGGAAATAGAAGAAGCCATTAAAAAAATAGAAGAAGATGCAATTAGGCTTAGAGCAGGCAATATTACTGTAGAAGAATTACGGGAGGAATCTTTACAATAGGAGGATAATAAATGGAAAATTATGATGATGACAGAAATGGCTTAAAATCTTTTTTTATAAAAGGAATTATAATTATAGCTATTGCTATTTTTTTCTTGCTAATTGGGGCAATGTTTACTTTAGGTATTATAGCAGTTTCCAATAATATTTCACCAAAAGAGCTTCTAAGGGGAAATTTATCAAATGATGATAAGGTTGAAGAAAAAATAGTAGAAGAAAAAGAGGAAATAGTTGAAGAAGAATTGCCAGGTCTTTCAGAAGAGAAAATAGGGGAGATTCCATCACTTAAAGCATTAGATAAAGCGGTTAGCCAAATTGCCAAGGAAGTTACTCCCTCGGTGGTAAATATAAGGGTAAAAGTAAAGCAAGAAGATATTTTTGGAAATGAATTTTTCTCTGAAGGTGTTGGCTCAGGAGTTATTTATAAAGAAGACGGCTATATTATTACCAATAACCATGTAGCTGGACAGGCAGAAGAACTTATAGTGCAGCTTTCTGACGGTTCAGAATATACCGCAGATCTTATAGGGGCAGATGAAAATACAGACGTAGCGGTAATAAAAATAAATGCTCAAAACCTTAAGGCTGCAGAATTTACATCGATTGAAAATGTTGAGGTTGGTGAAACCGCTATAGCAATCGGAAGCCCTTTTGGGTTAGACCGGACAGTTACCATGGGTGTCGTTAGCGCAAAGGGAAGGGATATTGGTTTATCCACAGACACTTTGCCCATGGTTGATTTAATACAAACTGATGCAGCAATAAACCAGGGCAATAGTGGGGGGCCACTAGTTAATTCCGCTGGACAGGTTATAGGAATAAATACAATTATACTGTCGCCATCCGGGACCAGCGCAGGGATAGGTTTTGCAATTCCTAGCGATACAGCTATAAATATTGCAAAGCAAATTATAAGATATGGGAAAGCCAAAATACCCTTTATGGGGATTGAAATGGGAAATAATACTACAGACATTATTGGCGTATATATTAATGATGTAATGGATGGCTATCCTGCTGCTAAGGCAGGCATAAAAAGTGGAGATATAATTACAAAATTCGACAGTGTTGAGGTAAAAACACCTTATGAGCTATTAGCGCAAATTTTGAGGCATAATGTTGGTGATAAAATAGAATTAGAGATATATAGAAATAGTGAATATATTAATTTAGAGTTAAAATTAGTGGAAGCGCCAGAGGAATAATAAATTGAAAAAAACCAGTAAGGAAAATAAAGAAGAAGACAAGATATTAGTAAAGAAGGCCCAAGAGGATGACAGGACTTCTTTTGAAAAGCTTGTAAAAAAGTATTCTAATTATGTTTATACTACAGCATTTTTTATGCTTAGGAACAGCCATGATGCAGAAGATATAAGCCAGGAAGTGTTCGTAAAAGTTTATTTGTCATTAAAAGGTTTTAGGGGGCTTTCAAGTTTTAAAACCTGGTTAAGAAAGTTAACAGTAAATACCTGTATAGATAAAATAAGGCTTAGATCAAAAACAAAAGGTAAAAAATTCAGTCTAGATAAAATGACAGAAGATTATGAAATTGTTTTTAAAAGATATGCTAAGGGTTTAGAAAAGGATTATTTTACTTCTGAAAAAGTAAAGGAAGTACTGAGAATTATAGTAGATCTTGATGAAAATTACAGGATACCTTTGATATTAAGGGACCTTCAGGATTATAGTTACAGGGAAATAGCAAAATTAACAAAAAAGCCTATAGGTACTGTAAAAACCAATATATACAGGGCAAGGAAAACAATTAAAGAAAAATTAGATGAAAAATAATAAAATATTTTGGAGTAATAATGGGTAGGGTTAACAAATATATAAAGCTTGCAAAAGATATAGTAATAAAGCCAGTTGATGAAGAAGTAGAAGATAAAATAATTGACAGGATATCAAATATAAGTGAATCAGATAAAAATTTATTAGATGAACAATTCTTAAAATATTTAGAGAAAAATAATTCCAGGTTATATTTGATAGCCGAGAAAATAAGAAATAATCCTTTTAAATTTATATTTATTATTATTTCATTTTTTTTAATTGTATCTTTCTTGGTAAATAGAATAAGGAAATATTATCTATCTTCTCCTGAAAAGTAGACCTAAAAAAAGCAGAAATAAAATAATTATCCAAAACCAGGGATTTGTTAAAAGCTCCCTTATTGGCTCATAAGTTATATTTTTAAACCAGTTTTCTAATATTCCTT
>JAGYOJ010000050.1 GCA_018399435.1 Actinomycetota bacterium
ATTTCTGAAAATTTAGACGATCCTATAAAAAATAAGCTACTAGATTTCAAAGAAAAATTTAAAAAAGTTACAAAAGAGAATAATGTATCAGAATACTTTGATATAGACAAAAAATTTCATTTTTACCTTCTTGAAGCATCACAAAACTCTTATTTAGAACATATTAATAATACATTTAATATTTTGCTTTTATCATACACTAAAGGTTTCAGAACGAAACTAAAAGAAAGCTTAAGCTACCATATTAAAATTATAGATGAAATTATTAATAGGCACCCCAAAAATGCTGCAGCAATAATTATAGAGCACTTAGAGGCTGTAAAAAAATATTTCTAATTTTATTATTTTATCTCTGATAAGATATCAAAACTTTTTCTTAAATCAGGATAAAGATTTTTAAAAACTCCATATAGCTGCTTGTATATTTCCTCATTTTTTTTATCTGGCATTATTTTGGTTTCAACTTTTAGGACCTTTGTTGCTTCCTCCATATTTTGCCATATTCCACAGCCAGTGCCCGCAACCAAAGCAGCGCCGTAAGCCCCGCCTTCCTTGCTTCCGCTAACGGTTTTTACAGGAAGCTGGAATATATCAGCTAATATTTGCCTCCATAATTTACTAGCTGAACCGCCTCCCGAAATTCTAATTTCATCTGCAGTTAAGGACTTGTCCATATCTGTTATCAATTCATATACTTGCTTCAGGCTAAAGCTAACTCCCTCCATGACACTTCTTGCCATGTCTGAATGGTTATGCCTTAAAGTTAAACCCATAAAAACACCCTTGGCATTTGGATCAGGGTAAGGGCATCTCTCACCAATTAAATAAGGTAAAAATAATAGATTTTTACTTCCAGGTTCTGTTTCCTTTTCAATATTTTCATTTATTATTTCAAAAACACTTTGTTTCTTTTTTTTAGCTAAATCTATTTCATATTTACATAAAGTATTCTTAAACCAGTGATATGATCCCCCGGCAGCCAAGGTGACGCCCATTATATGCCATTTATTTGGGGCATTATTACAAAAAATTTGTAATTTTCCAGTAGAATTAAATCTAAAACTATCAAGGCCCATGGCTACAATTCCAGCAGTACCTAAGGTTAAGCCTAAAATACCTTCATTTATCAGGCCAGTTCCTGTAGTTTGTATAACTGAATCTCCCCCTCCCCCAACCACTGGAATTCCCTTAGGCAAACCAGTTAAAGAGGAGACATCGTCTGTGATATAGCCAGTTATTTCTGGAGATTCATAACACTCTGGGAGAAGGCTTGAAGGGATATCTAAAATCTTTAATAATTCTTTGCTCCATTTCCTATTTTTTACATCAAAAAGCCCTGTGCCTGAAGCATCTGATACTTCAGTTGCTAATTTATCTGTGAGGCAAAACCTTATATAATCTTTTGGATTTAAAAATATCTTTGATTTCTTATAGTTATCTGGCTCTTCTTCCTTAAGCCAAATTATTTTTCCCCCAGTATAACCTGGAAGCATACTGTTATTTGTATAATTTAATAATTCTTTTTCTCCGCCAGCAGTATTAATGATTTCTTCACATTGTTTTTTTGTCCTTTGGTCATTCCAGAGAAATGCTGGCCTTATAACATTAAAATCTTTATCTAGCGGTATCAGGCCATGCATTTGCCCTGAAAGGCCTATCCCTTTTATTGACTTTATATCAATATCGCTTTTTTTTATAATTTTTTGTATTGTCTTAACAGTTGCTTCCCACCAGTCTTTAGGATTTTGCTCAGCCCAGCCTGGATTTGGAGTATATAATGGATATTCTTCTGTTGCAGAATTTATTAATTTGCCATTATTGTCAACAATAATTGACTTACAGCCAGTAGTTCCAATATCTATACCTATTACATATTCATTAGACATTTTTAGCTCCTTAAAATTCGTAATCTAATATTTATAGATAATGTACCCTAACATGCTTTATCCTAAGATATTCATGAAGCCCTTCAGGCCCATGTTCATGGCCAAATCCACTTTCTTTCCATCCCCCATAGGGCGCATTTATAACTCCCGCATCAACATTATTTATAGCCACGTTTCCAGCATCTATTTCAAGTGATAATTTTTTAGCCAAACTTAAACTTTCAGTAAATACAATTGCAGCTAAACCATAAGGCGAATCATTTGCAAGTTTAATTGCCTCATCAGCTCCCTTAAATGGCATTACGCCAATAACAGGTCCAAAAGTTTCCTCTTGCATTACCAACATATCATGGTTAACATCCCTAAGAATTGTGGGCTGGAAAAAATAGCCTTTATTGTATTTATCTCCTGAAGGTTTTTTACCACCAAATGCAGTTCTAGCGCCTTTTGATACAGCATCCTCTATATGCTTCTTTGCTGTTTCTAAACCTTTCAAAGTACACATTGGGCCTAAATTGCAATCTTCTTTTAATCCGTCTCCAATAGTTAAATTGCTAGTCTCTTCACTAAATTTCTGCAAAAATTCTTCATAAATATCCTCATCTACATATATTCTATTTACTGCTATACATATTTGCCCCATATTTCTAAAAGACCTTCTTACTGCACCTTTTACTGCCATGTCTAAATTACAATCTTTGCAGACAACCATAGGAAGGCTTCCACCTAATTCAACAGATACCTTTTTAAATGTATCCACGCATCCACGAAGCACTTCTCTACCCGTTTCTGTTGATCCAGTGAAAGCAATCTTTTTAACCTTTTTGCTATCAAAAAGCACTGGACCTAATTCTGACCCAGAACCTGTAATTGCATTTACAACACCCTTTGGCACACCAGCATCAACTAAGCATTTTACAAAAGCTAATGGAGATAATGGCGTCTCAGATGGAAGCTTGGCAATAACCGTACAACCTGCAGCAAGGGCTCCGCCAACTTTCCAGGCAAGCAGCTCTATTGGATAATTCCACGGGGAAATTGCACCAGCAACCCCAATTGGTTGATAAATTACCCTGCTTTCAGTATTCTCTTCTTCATTAGCAATAATTTTCCCATAAATCCTTTCTCCCTCTTCAGCATAGTAACGGAGGATATTTGCGCCTTTTCTAACTTCACCAGCAGCTTCCTTTAATGGCTTCCCTTCCTCCTGTGTCATTAATTTTGCAATTTCATCTATCCGCTCAAAAACAATTTCACTAGCTTTTCTTAGATACTCTCCCCTTTTAAAAGGTGATAATTTTGACCAACTTTCGAAAGCTTCCTCCGCTGCGCTAATAGCCTTTTTTACATCCGCAGAATGCGATTTTGGAACTTTTGCAAAAACTTCCCCTTTTGCAGGATTAATAACTTCAAGTTTGTCTTTAGCTTCACCTTCAACCCATTTCCCATTAATTAGCATTTTTTCTTCAATCATCGCTTACTCCTTTGCAAATAAAGTCTTGTCTATCTTTCTGAAGGATCAAGTTTGCAAGTAATCCAGACCACAATTAGAGGCAAGTTCCCTTTTTGCTTTGTTGTATGGAATTCGCCTGGCGGGACATATAATGCATCTCCCTGCTTTATCTCATATTCATCATCTCCTACTACCATAATTCCTTCGCCTAAAGCAACATAATATACTTCCTCCATATCATCATGTGAGTGCCCGGTTGTTGTGCCAGTTGGATAAATTATAGTATGGCCCAATGTTAGCCTTCTTGATTGGCAATCTTTATCTTTTGGGTCTATTACATAATTTGTGTCTCGCAATATAGCCTTGTCCCTGTTTTTTACCCTATCCCTAAGAGATCTAGGGTCTAAATCTGGCGCAAGGTCTTGAATATTTTTTACATACTTCATTTTGCCTCCTGTAATTAAAAGAACACAATATACATTATCTATTTGAAAAAAATTTAAAAAATATCTTTTAAATTAATATCATTTCTATTAAAAATCCATTGCGGGACCTTTCCCTCCAAAACATCAGCAACTCCTTGTGCTGCATGCATAGCCATTCTTTTAGAACTTTCTTTGGTTAAAGCAGCAGAGTGAGGAGAAAGTATAATTCTTTCTGTTTTTAGTAAAAGATTATCTTTTTTTGGTGGCTCGTCTTCAAAAACATCAATAGCAGCCCCAGCTATATCTCCATTAGTTACTGCTTTAGCTAATGCTTTTTCATCAACTAATCCCCCGCGGGATGTATTTATTAAAAAAGCGCCCCTTTTCATTTTCCCCAAAAGCTTTTCTCCCACTAGATGATAGTTTTCTTTTGTAAAAGGGATATGTAAAGATACAAAATCTGCTTTTTTAAATATGTCTTCAAGTTTTTCCTTTAACTCAAATGGAAACCCTGCCTCTAGGTTTTCTGGCAAAAAGGGATCATGGGCAATTATTTTCATATCAAATGCATCAAAGCACTTCTTTGCTGTGGCTCTCCCAATGCCTCCAAATCCAATTATGCCTACAGTCTTACCAGAAATATCTATTGGCCTATAATTATACCTTATTTTCCAATTGCTTTTTCTCACAGCATTATCCATAACCCTTAAATCCTTTGCAAGCGCTAGCATAAAACTAATAGTATGTTCTGCTACTGCCATAGTATTTGCTTCAGGCGCATTACAGACTAAAATATTTTTACTTGTTGCAGCATTAATATCTACATTATCGACCCCTTTACCAGTTCTTCCTATAACTCTTAACTTTTTTGCGGCATCTATTGTTTCTTTGCTTAATTTAGTAGCAGTCCTAACAATTATTCCATCAACATCCCCAATATAATTTCTAACTATTTCTTCTCCGGGAGAATCAGATATAATTAAATTAAATCCCTTATCTTCTAAAAATTTCATTGCATCTTTGTGTATTTTTTGCCCCAGCAATACTTTCTTCATCCTATATCAATCCCTCTTTTTTAAAATATTTTCTAAGCTCGCCAATTTTTTTAGAATCTAGGGGCATTAGGGGGCTTCTGGGTTCCCCTCCAAAATATCCAAAAATAGTTGCTGCTGCTTTTACTCCGCATACAGCACTTGTCCCAGAAACTTTTCCATTTATTTTAAATAATTTTAAATGTAGGTCCTTTGCCTCTTCAATTTTACCTTCCTTATATAAATCATATAATTTGCAGCAAAGCTCAGGTATAACATTGGAAAGTGATAAAACACCACCCACTGCACCGCAAACTAGCCCGGTAAAAAAGAAGTTTATAGAACCTGCTAATACATGAAAGTCCTCGATATCCATAGTAGAAGTAATATAACCCATAATTCCTGCTTTAGAGCTATCTTTCATGCCTAATATATTGGGATGCCCAGCTAATTTTCTTATAGCTTTCCTGGAAACAGTTACACCGCCAGTAAAGCCAGGCGCATTATATATAAGCAGTGGCAAGCTAATATTATCGGCAATCTCTGTATAATAATTTATTAAAACTTCATCATCTATAATTTTTTTAAAATAACTTGGTGTTAGGACACTAACAAAATCAGCGCCTATTTTTTCAGCTTCCCTGCTTAACATGATAGCTTCTCTTGTTGATTCACAGCCCGTGCCTGCCATAATTACCTTATCGCCTTTATTTTTAACAAAAATTTCTAGAACTTCTAATTTTTCATCCCATGTAAGGCTTTTGTATTCACCATTAGACCCAAGCGCCAAATGGCCCCTTATAGCTGATTTATTTAATTCTTTTAAATTTTGTTCCAGCTTGTCATACTGTATCTCATCATTGATAAATGGTGTTATAGTGGGCACAAATACCCCACTTAGCTTATCTTTCATGTTTTCTCCTAAATCTTATTTGTCTAGTGTTAAATCAATATTTACTTCATCCAATTGTTCTTTTTTAACTCCAGATGGAGAATTAGTTAACATACAAATTGCGGACTGTGTTTTAGGAAAAGCAATTACATCCCTTATGCTGCTTAATCCGCCAAGAATCATTACCAATCTGTCAAGGCCTAATGCTATTCCCCCATGAGGAGGTATGCCATATTCTAAAGCTTTTATAAAAAACCCAAAATTTTCTTCAATTTCTTTGTCATTCATATTTAACATTTTAAAAATTTTATTTTGTAACTTTAAATCATTAATCCTTACCGATCCTCCACCAATTTCTTCCCCATTAAGGACTATATCATAAGCCAGGGATTTAACTTTTAATGAATCTTCTTCCAAAAATTTTAATGTATTCTCACTGGGCTTGGTAAAAGGATGGTGCATTGGTGATAAACAACCAATCTTTTCATCCCATTCAAATAATGGAAAATCATCAACCCAAACTAACTCAAATCCACTTCTTACCAAACCTAGTTTTTTTGCTAAATGGTTTCTTATAACTCCAAGTGTTTTGCAGGTTTTTAAAAATTTATCAGCAACAATTATCAAAAGATTTTTGTCTTTTAAATTTAAGCTTTTTATAAGCGCATTTTTTTCTTCATTTTTTAGAAATTTAGATACTGGGGAATCTAATTTATCTTTTTCCCCTTTCATCCATACCAGGCCGCCTGCCCCACAATCCTTGGCAATCTCAATTAAATTGTCCAGTTCATTCCTGCTAAATTTTTCATAATCATCAACAACTATGCTTTTTACAACCCCCTTATTTTTTAATACATTCTCAAATATTTTAAAATCAGTATTTATAAATATTTCAGAAATATCATTAATCTCTAGGCCAAATCTTAAATCAGGCTTATCTGTGCCATAATTTTCCATGCTTTCCCGCCAACTTATTTTTTTAAATGGCCTATCTATTTTTATATCAAGCACTTTCTTAAAAATTGAAACCAGCATGCCTTCTATGACCCCCATTACATCCTCAGGTTTTACAAAAGACATCTCTAAGTCTATTTGGGTAAATTCAGGCTGCCTATCAGCCCTCAGGTCTTCATCCCTAAAACACTTCGCAATCTGGTAACACCTGTCAAAACCCGAAAACATAAGTATTTGTTTAAATAGTTGCGGAGATTGAGGCAATGCATAAAACCTCCCGGGGTTTAACCTGGATGGCACCAAGAAATCCCTTGCACCTTCAGGTGTGCTCTTGGCCAGTATTGGTGTATCTATTTCTAAAAAACCTTTACCACTTAGAAAATCCCTGGTCTCAGATATCACTACATGCCTTAGCCTTAAATTATTTTGCATTTGATCTGTTCTTAAATCTATATACCTATATTTTAATCTATGTGTCTCTTCTACCTTATCCCTTTCATTTAACATAAAAGGTGGGGTTTTGGATTTATCTAATATTTCTATATCTGTTACCGCAATTTCAATTTGGCCTGTTTTTAAATCATAGTTAATAGTTTCTTCAGACCTTTTTCTAACTTTTCCTTTAATCCTTAAAACATATTCACTTCTTACCTTTTTTGCAATATCATAAGGTTTTTTATCAATATTTGGGTCAAAAACTAACTGTATAATTCCTGAAAAATCCCTCAAGTCTATAAATATGAGTTTTCCATGGTCTCTCCTATTATTAACCCAGCCGCATAATACGGTTTCTGAACCTATATCATCTTTTTTTAGCTCCCCGCATAAATTTTTTCTAAGCCCTGTTTTAAAATTCTTGTAATTTATATATTTTTCAAAATTAAAGCCCATATTTATTTTCCTTTCAATAAGTCTATTAATTTATCCTTTTGTGTTAACCAATCAAATTCATATTGCTTATATTCTTCTATATCTTTAATGGTAATCTTTTTTTCACTAGCTTCTTCTTCCCCTATTATTACTGCAAAACCAAAATCATTTTTTTCTGCCCATTTTAATTCAGAACCCAAGTTTTTTGGTTTAAAATTAATCTCACATATAAAATCTTTTCTTAAAACTTTAGAAATTTCTAATATAAAAGGATAAGATTTTTCTTCCATTGCAATTAAATACACTTTTTTAAAGCCATTAAAACATTTTGGCTTTATTTTTAACTGCTCCATAAGTATTGCAGTTCTATCTACTCCTATTGCAAAACCTATGGCAGGCATATCAGGGCCCCCAAACTGGCTTATTAAATTGTCATACCTTCCACCTCCGCCTAAAGCATTTTGCGCGCTTTTTATTTGTTTTGAAATGACTTCAAAAATTGTCTTGGTATAATAATCAAAGCCCCTGACTAAATTATAATTAATTTCATATTTTATATTTAATTTCTTAAGGTAGTCTATAACGCTATCTATATGTTTTCTGCAATTATCGCATAAATAATTAAAAATTTTGGGCCCGTTTTTTACTACTTCCTTGCATTTTGTTTTTTTACAATCAAATATCCTTAATGGGTTCTTATAATACCTAATTTTACAATCACTGCACAGCTTATCTAATCTAGGCTCTAGATATGATTTAAACTCTTTTAAAAAATTAGGCCTGCACTCAACACAGCCTATGCTATTAATCAGTAATTCTAAATTCTTAAACCCCAATTCTTCAAATAGCCTATTGGTAAGCCATATTATCTCTGCATCTATTACAGGATTGTCAATACCAACAGCTTCCGCACCCAACTGGTGAAATTCTCTCATCCTTCCTTTTTGCGGCCTTTCATATCTAAACATGTTCCCATTATAGAAAACTTTTAAAGGAAGCCTCTTTGAATATAATTTATGTTCAATTATTGCCCTGACCACAGAAGCCGTGCCTTCTGGCCTTAAGGTAAGCGACCTTCCCTTCTTGTCTTTAAAAGTATACATTTCTTTCTGTACTATATCAGTACTTTCGCCTATGCCCCTGTTAAAAACTTCAGTATGCTCAAAAGTAGGAGTTTTAATCTCAGCATAGTTAAAATTTTTAAATAATTTCTTTGCGGTATCTTCTATAAAATTTCTATATTTTAAATCTTTACCATATATATCTGCTGTGCCTCTTGGTGAATTTAGGTCCACTTTATATCACATCCAACTAGCTTAAAAAATTTTTATTCA